>JABXIR010000075.1 GCA_013372965.1 Gammaproteobacteria bacterium | reverse complement strand
GATTGCAGTCCGAGACCAAGTAACACAGCCCACGTCAGGATGCCGATGTAGTTCGCATTTAACAGAGCATCAACGGGGTTGGTAACGATGTTGAACACCAGTGTGCTGAGGACTTCAGTAATGCCGCTTGGTGGTGATAGCGCGGTATCACCGGTCGTCAGGTTTAGCGCGGCCGGCATAAGACTACTGGCACCCACGGCAATAAAAGCCGCTATTAGGGTACCAATGGCGTAAAGCCCGATGAGCGGTTTGATGTTAGTGCTTTGGCCCCGCTTGTGGTTTGCGATTGCCGAAATCACAAGGATAAAAACCAGAATCGGCGCAACAGATTTAAGGCCGGCGATAAAAATGCTACCGAGCAGCTGGAATGAAACGGCAGTGTCCGGTGAGAAGATACCCAGTAAAATGCCGAGGATCAGTCCTAATGCAATTTGTGCAATTAGTGGAGTTCGGCGCCAAAGTTTTATTATTGGATTGTTGGTCGTTTGCATTCCTGATTCCTAAGGTTTTTCGAGCCTACAGAGTAACGTTTACGACAGCTCAACTCAATGTGATTGAGCAAAAACTTTTGAGTCAAAAATACTTGATTCTATTTTGTTAATAATATATTTTGTTAGATATGTTTAACAAATAGGGGTATTATTTATGTCGGGTCAAGGAAGTACGGGCAATGTAATTGCCGCTTTATGCTCGTTTTTTATTCCGGGCTTAGGGCAATTGGTTCAGGGGCGATTGCTTATGGCATTCGTCATGTTTGTTTTAGCTTGCGCTTTATGGGTGGTATTGCTCGGTTGGGTTATTCATCTGTGGAGCATTATCGATGCAGCGGTTTGGAAGAATCGATCATAGAAATTGCTTAGGCAATACATTATAAGCTAGGCTGTCATGGCAACAACAATTTAGGGGCGAAGCCATGACAGTCATGCAATGGGTTCTAGCGTTGATCGCGACGTTAGGTAATTTGTTAGCTTTTTGGATTTATCTCGACACTGGCCAGTGGGTTTGGCTTGTAATGACTCTGCTGTATTCCGCGTTCGGAATACGCGACGTTCTTAATCGAAAGCACCCCGTAAAACAACTCTATCCTATTGTTGGGCATATTCGATATTTCCTTGAATCATTTCACGATGAAATTCATCAGTATTTCATCGCCTCGAACACCGAAGAACTTCCGTTTAATCGTGAGCAGCGCAATATCGTTTATCGTCGCGCGAAGAAAATTAATGACGCCAAGCCTTTTGGTACCGAGCGCGACCTACTTCAGCCTAACTATATAACGCTCGCTCACTCGCTTTCCCCTGTTCATGTCGACGCAGCGGGTCATCGCGTTAAGATCGGAGGTGAAGAGTGCACTCAGGCCTACGAAGCTTCTCGACTCAATATTTCTGCGATGAGCTTTGGGTCTCTGAGTGCTCCGGCGATCACTGCACTAAACAAAGGGGCTCGACTGGCGGGTTGTTACCACAATACCGGCGAGGGCTCTATAAGCCCTTATCATCAACAAGGCGGTGACTTAGTATGGCAGATCGGCTCTGGGCTTTTCGGATGTAGGACACATGAGGGTGACTTCGATGAGGAGGCCTTCTCGAACAACTCAAAGCTCGATGTTGTCAAAATGATTGAGATTAAGCTCTCTCAGGGCGCGAAACCGTCGCACGGTGGTGTTTTGCCTCAAGCTAAAATTACCTCTGAGATTGCAAAAGTTCGTATGATTGCGAGCGATCGCGATTGTGTGTCTCCCGCCGTTCATCCATTGGCTAAGAGCACCGAACAGCTTCTTCAAACGATCAAGCGCTTACGCACGCTATCGGGTGGAAAGCCCGTGGGTTTTAAACTTTGTATTGGCTCAAAGCGAGAGTTCGTCAAGTTAGTTAAGCAGATGCTTGCGAGCAATATCTACCCTGATTTTATTACGGTCGATGGGGCGGAAGGGGGCACCGGTGCGGCGCCAGTGGAGTTTTCGAATCGCTTAGGCTTATTTAGTCGTGATGCCATCCTTTTTGTCAGTCAAGTGCTGATAGGCGCAGGTATTCGCGATCGTATTACGGTCATTGCTTCCGGTAAAACGGCGACAGGCTTTGATCTTCTCGAAAAGTTAGCGCTCGGCGCAGACGTCGTCAATGCCGCGCGAACCATGTTATTCGCACTCGGTTGTATTCAGTCGCAAAGCTGCCATACCAATGCCTGTCCAACGGGTATCGCAACGCAAGATTCTCGCCGTGCGAGGGCGTTGGATGTGGATCTTAAACATCGTCGTGTAGCGAACTTTCATGCCGCCACGGTAGAACATGCGTGTGAGTTATTGGGCGCGATGGGCTTAGATCGCTTTGAAGATCTGAAACCGTGGATGCTTGATTGTCGAGGTCATGATGGTCAGGTGAGACCGCTGCTCGCCGAAGAACTATCTTTGACCAATGCGCAGCTTCTGAATGCGACATCGCTCCCAGGTGAGTGGGAGCGACTTTGGCGTGATGAGGCTTAAGAATGGCGCCTTAAACGACGTTGTGATAGACACGCTGCACATCATCGAGATCGTTCAGCATGTTCAAGAACTTGTCGAATAACTCCGCATCATCGCCTTCGAGAGAGAGGGTTGCGTGAGGAATAAACTGTATTTCTTCTGTATCGAACTCGATGCCTTCAAAGGCATCTTTTAGTGCTTGTTTCGCTTTGAAGAAGTCCTGTTGTGGGCAGAATACGTTGATAATACCGTCTTCGCATTCGATGTCGGAGACATCGACATCAGCCATCATTAGCGCCTCTAGCGCGGCTTCCTCATCATCACCCTTAAATGAGAAGATTGCGCTGTGGTCGAACATGTGGGCAACGCTTCCCTGAGTGCCGATTTTGGTCTTCGTTTTAGTAAATGCTTGGCGAACATCACCAAACGTACGGTTTGGATTGTCGGTAAGACAATCGACGATTACGGTGCAGTTACCTGGGCCGAAACCTTCATATCGAGCGCGATCAAAATTCTCACCGCCGCCACCTTCTGCTTTTTTGAGAGCCTTCTCGATAACGTGGGACGGGACTTGGTCTTTTTTAGCGCGATCTAAGATACTTCTAAGAGACAAGTTACCCTCTGGGTCTGAGCCACCTTGCTTAGCCAGTACGTAGATTTCTCGACCGTACTTACTGTAGATTTTTGATTTTTGATCGGAAGTTTTAGCGATAGACTCTTTACGGTTTTGAAATGCGCGACCCATGGGTTGTACTCTTTGATTTAAATTAATCCAGCGATTTTAATTAATTTTATGGCCGAAGCCAATTTTAGGGTAAAAAAAAACCGTCCATTGGACGGTTTTTT
>JABXIR010000141.1 GCA_013372965.1 Gammaproteobacteria bacterium | reverse complement strand
TTAATACTTCGAGGACGACAGCATGACCGACTTTATTCGCCCGAGTGGCCGACAGCTCAATCAAATGCGCGATGTCACCATTGAACGAGACTACACCTGCCACGCCGAAGGCTCTGTGCTCATTTGTATGGGCAAAACCAAGGTCATTTGTACCGCATCCGTGATCGACGGCGCCCCGCGCTTTCTACGCGGCACGGGCCAAGGCTGGGTCACTGCAGAGTATGGCATGTTACCTCGCTCAACCGGCGACCGAATGGGCCGTGAGGCGACCCGCGGCAAACAGGGCGGTCGAACGTTAGAAATTCAGCGTCTCATTGGGCGCAGTTTGCGGGCTGCGGTGGATCTTAGCTCGCTTGGTGATTACACCATCACCGTCGATTGCGACGTAATCCAAGCCGACGGTGGCACGCGCACGGCGTCCATCACCGGTGGTTGTATTGCATTATACGACGCGATTCAAACCATGTTAGAACAAGGCAAAATTAAATCGAATCCATTTAAACAATGGGTCACCGCTATTTCGGTTGGCATTTTGGAGGGCTCAGCCGTGCTGGATCTCGATTACCCGGAAGACTCTAATGCCGAAACAGACATGAATGTGGTGATGGTCGAAGATGGGGGCTTTATTGAGGTTCAAGGAACCGCTGAGGCGGCTCCTTACACAATCGACGAGCTCAACACGATGTTGGCACTGGGCAGTCAAGGTTGTGACGAGCTTAGAGATGCCCAAAAAGCGTCAGTTGGGATTTAAAACAGCTCGATATCGTAATCAACCACCAGTGGGGCGTGAGAACCAAATACCTTCGCGGTATAGATCACGCCATACTCCACTGCGCTTGAAAGCGACTCAGAGATAACTTGGAGGTCGGTACGCCAACCATCGCCCTCACCTACCTTACCTGCTGGCCACCATGTGTAAGCGTCACGGTCTTTGTTGGCGCGACGAAATGCATCGACGTAGCCGATATCATTAAACAACTGCGTCATCCATTTTCGTTCGTACGGTAGAGCACCCGACTCTTCTTGGTTTTTTTCGAAGTTTTGAACATCGTAATCGCGGTGGATTTGTTGCCAGTTACCACAAATGATGTACTCGCGACGCTTCCGAGTCACCTTGGTAAGATGAGCTTGAAGGTCGTCGAAAAATTGAATTTTTTCTTCTTGAGACTGCGCCTCTAAACTGGCGCTTGGCGCCAAAAGGCTACCCACCGAAATACCATCAAAGTCGGCCTGAATGTAACGACCATCCATGTCAATGCCGCTCGCAAAGCCGAATCCTGTCATAATGGCCTTTGGTTGCTGTCGAGTATAAATCCCGACACCGCTATAATCTCCAGAGGGTGAATCGAAGAAGTAGCCAAAGTAGCCGTCGACTTGGTATTCAGGTTCCCAAGCTAAATCTGGTTCGGGCTTCCGCATATCTTGAAGGCAAATAACGTCAGCATCCTGAGTATTTAGCCATTCGTATAAACCTGCTTCTCGAGCTGCGTCGATTCCATCAACACATAAAGATATTACTCGCATTTGAGTTTCTCACTTAATAAGCGCGTATAATAATTAGATCGCACACTAAAATTTATTCTTGCATTAACTACTGTAGACAACGTTAGCAAGTTTTGGAGCATTCGCATGAAACAATTTCAGGAAAACTATCTCGACTTAGCATTTGAGGCCGAGGCATTACTGTTTGGTGAGTTTACCCTAAAGTCTGGACGGACAAGCCCCTATTTCTTTAACGCTGGCAAATTTCAAAGCGGTGACACACTTGCGAAATTGGGTGCCGCCTACGCGCACGCAATCGTCGAAAGCAAGGTAGAATACGACGTTTTGTTTGGTCCTGCATATAAAGGGATTCCATTAGCTGCCGCAACAGCAGTTCAATTATCAATCAATCACGGTGTCAACACACCTTGGGCGTTTAATCGAAAAGAAGCCAAGGCTCACGGCGAGGGCGGCTCTATTGTCGGTGCGGCTTTAGAGGGGAAACGCGTTCTTATTATCGATGACGTCATCACTGCGGGCACTGCCATACGTGAAGTTATGCAAATTCTTGAAGCGTGCAACGCATCATGCGCGGGTGTTTGTATCGGTCTAGATCGAGCGGAGCGGGGCAAAAGTGAGCTATCGGCAATTCAAGAAGTTGAGCGCGACTTCAACATTCCTGTTGTATCAATCATTACAATAGATCACATTATCAGTTGGCTGGAGCAGCGCAATGAAGACGCGTTGGTCGATAACATGAAACAGTACCGCGAAACTTACGGAATAAAATGAGCCTCAAAACACTAATTTCTTTTACCCTTTTCTCCTCGCTAATCTGCGCCAATGCGGTAGCGGACTACTACCGTTATCGTGATGAAAACGGCCAGATGCACGTCACGTTTGAATTGACGCAGGCGGCGATTGAGCGTGGCTATGACATTATTAATAACCAAGGTATTGTCGTTGAGACGGTGCCACCAGCAGCACACGAAGAAGATAAGCCCCAGAACTCGTCGGAGCAACACGCCTACGATCTGAGATTATTGACG
>JABXIR010000054.1 GCA_013372965.1 Gammaproteobacteria bacterium | reverse complement strand
GGCGCCGCGGGTCAATATAATCCACTGTTTATATACGGCGGTGTCGGTTTGGGTAAGACTCACTTGATGCAAGCGGTCGGTAACGAGATTCTTCGTCGAAAACCTGATGCAAAAGTACTCTACCTTCGTTCGGAACGGTTTGTTGCTGACATGGTTAAGGCATTGCAGCTAAACGCCATGTCCGATTTTAAAAACTACTACCGCTCGATGGACGCGTTGTTAATTGATGATATTCAGTTCTTCGCAGGTAAGGATCGAACGCAAGAGGAGTTTTTTCACACCTTTAATGCATTGTTAGAGGGTGGGCAGCAAATAATTGTTACCTCCGACCGTTACCCTAAAGAGATTAGCGGTTTAGAGGCAAGGCTTAAGAGTCGTTTCGAGTGGGGCCTAACCGTCGCTGTAGAGCCACCGGAACTTGAAACACGCGTCGCGATTCTAATGAAGAAGGCAGCCCAGCAGAATATGGTGTTGCCCGATGATGCGGCGTTCTTTATTGCGCAGCGCATTCGTTCGCATGTTCGCGAACTCGAGGGCGCGCTCACTCGGGTGGTAGCGCATGCGAAGTTTGTGGGAGAGCCGATCTCGATTCCGTTGGTGCGCGATGCGCTCCGTGATCTGCTGGCAATTCAAGATAAACAAGTGAGTGTCGATAATATCCAGCGTACCGTGGCTGAGTACTATAAGTTAAAGCTATCCGAGCTGTTAAGTAAGAAGCGCACTCGTTCAATTGCACGTCCAAGGCAATTAGCTATGGCGCTCTCGAAGGAGCTAACGGCTCACAGTTTTCCTGAGATTGGTGAGTGCTTTGGTGGTCGTGATCACACGACGGTATTGCACGCCTGTAAAAAGATTAAAGAACTTAAGGTTTCTGATGGAGACCTAAGACAAGATTACGAAACACTTTTGCGCAGTTTAACTAGTTAATAATTAAAAGGAGTTCGAACGGATGCGTATCACGATTGAACGTGAAAGCCTTCTCAAGCCGCTCACCCAAGTAGCCAGTGTCGTTGAAAAGCGTCAGACGTTACCGATTTTGGCGAATGTTTTGCTTTCACTCAAAGACGGCGTTCTGTCGCTTACCGGTACAGATTTGGAAGTTGAGATGATCGGCCGCAGTGATGTGACGGATGGCGTTGACGGCTCGGTGACCGTTCCGGCAAAGAAGCTGTTAGATATTTGTAAGTCGCTTCCGGATGGGTCGACTTTGAATATTGAGCACGATGGTAATCGCTTACTTGTAAAGTCGGGTCGAAACAAGTTTACGCTGTCTACCATTGAGGCGACAGAGTTCCCAGCCATTGATGAAGTCGCTGAAGCCATGCGCATTAGTGTGCCACAGCGCGTGCTTCGCCGTTTAATAGACGCAACGTCGTTCTCGATGGCGCAACAAGATGTTCGTTACTATTTAAACGGCATGTTGTTCGAGCTGGCATCTGATTATCTGCGTACTGTGGCGACGGATGGTCATCGTCTAGCAGTTGCGACCGAAAACACGGGTACACCGGTTGATGCAGTGCAACAGTGTATTCTTCCTCGCAAAGGTGTGGTTGAGTTGGTTCGTTTGCTCGACTATAACGATGACTTGGTAGAGTTGTTTTTCAACGATACCCATTTCAAGATGGTTTCCGACGAATATACGTTCACGTCGAAGTTGGTTGATGGGAAGTTCCCTGACTACAATCGCGTACTTCCTAAGGGTGGTAATAAAGAAGTGATCGGTGAGCGTGACTCACTACGATCGGTCTTCTCGCGTGCAGCGATCCTTTCAAATGAGAAGTATCGTGGTGTTAGGGTTTCGGTTTCGAACAACCTAATGACAGTGGTTGCAAATAACCCAGAGCAGGAAGAGGCGGAGATCCAAGAGGAAGTTGAATTCACAGGTGAGTTTATCGAGATTGGTTTTAACGTTAACTACGTTCTTGATGTACTTGCGGTTCTTCCTGGCAATGAAGCGCGTATGATTATGTCGGATTCAACGAGTTCGGTTTTGATACAGGCTGGTGAGAGTACCGATTCCCAGTATGTTGTCATGCCAATGCGTCTGTAAATCAAGGCGCTAATGCAGTTACAGCGTCTTTATATAAAAGGGCTCCGTAATATCGATGAAAGCGATATTCGGGGCCTTTCTTCTTTTAACTTCTTCTCCGGCGATAACGGCAGTGGAAAGACGTCCATTTTAGAGGCCTGCTCCCTACTCTCGACGGCAAGGAGTTTTCGGTCGCGAGCGATCAAGCCTTTAATTAATTTTGATGAAACATCATGCACTGTGTTTGGTGAGGTTCTTACACCACAGGCTTCGAAGCGTAAATTATCCTGCGTGAAGGATAATGACGAGTCTGGTCGCTATATGGTGGATGGCGTGCGTCAAAGTTCGGTAGAGCAACATGCTCGTTCGTTACCATTAGTATTAATTGATCCTCAGGTGCTTAGCGTCGTTGATGGCGGCCCGGTTTTCCGGCGTGCGTTCATGGATTGGGGGTTGTTCCACGTGGAACAATCCTTCCTATCCACCTGGCGGCGCTATAATCGCGCTCTAAAGCAACGAAACGCGCTTCTGAAGACTCACGCACCTTCGCGTGATTCCGTCGCGCTATGGGATCGTGAGTTAGTCTCAGCAGCGCTTGTGATTGCGGATATGCGCTCCGCGTACTTCGAGCAGTTGCTTAATGCGGTTCCTGGAATCGATTCGCTTGATACCGGTTTTAATCACAAAGCCAGCATTCAATTGAGTCATGGTTTTGAGGTCTCTAACTATTTGGAGCAGCTTAACGACTCGTTCGATAAGGATTGCCGTGCTGGATTTACTCACAGCGGACCCCACCGAGCGGACATTCGTATGCGATCGAACCGGTTTGGCGTCGATAAAATATTATCCCGAGGCCAGCAGAAGATGTTGGTGTGCGACCTTAAGATTCGTCAAGCGCAACTGTTTAATGCACAACTTGGCTACCCGCCCATTATGCTGCTCGACGACATCTACAGCGAGCTCGATCGTCATAATTTGCGGAAACTAATTGGATCATTGATTTCCTTGGGCGCGCAGACGTTTTTAACGTCCATCGAGTCACCCACCGAATTAGCTGAATTAGTCGAAAAATCAGGAAAAGAATTGCGGATGTTCCACGTGGAACGTGGTAAAATCGAAGCGATATAAATAACAAAACTACGAAAACTTACAGGGTTTTTGAGGAAGATCTATGAGCGAACAAAACTACGATGGATCGAGTATTAAAGTTCTGAAAGGACTTGATGCAGTACGTAAGCGACCAGGCATGTACATTGGTGACACTGATGATGGTACAGGCCTACACCACATGGTGTTCGAAATTGTTGATAACTCTATTGACGAAGCGCTTGCTGGTCATTGTAGCGAGATTCGCGTAGTCCTCCACCCTGACGATAGCGTAAGCGTTTCGGATAACGGTCGTGGCATCCCTACTGAAATGCATGACGAAGGTGTGTCAGCGGCGGAAGTCATTATGACGGTATTGCACGCTGGCGGTAAGTTTGATGACAACACCTACAAAGTTTCAGGTGGTCTGCATGGTGTTGGCGTTTCAGTCGTAAACGCTCTATCTAAAAAGCTCACACTGACAATTAAGCGAGGTGGCGAGGTATTCGAACAGAGCTACACGCATGGTGTGCCTGATGAACCGTTGAAGGTTGTTGGGAAAACCGAAGAAACTGGTACTAAGATCCATTTTGAAGCGTCAGAAGAAACCTTTACTAATATTGAGTTTCACTTCGATATTCTAGCTAAGCGTTTACGCGAGCTAAGCTTCCTAAATTCAGGTGTTCGCATCGTACTAGCTGACGAGCGCACTGGGAAGGAGGAGGCTTATGAGTACGAAGGTGGTGTCATGGCTTTCGTTGAATACCTCAACAAGAACCGTACGCCAATCAATGAGCGAATCATTCATTTTAGTTCGCAGAATGATGAGGGCGTTGGTGTTGAAGTTGCACTCCAATGGAACGACTCTTATCAAGAAAATATTCTTTGTTACACAAACAACATCCCTCAGCGCGATGGCGGTACTCACTTGGCGGGCTTCCGGTCGGCGCTAACACGTACACTGAATCAATACATTCAAAACGAAGGTCTCAACAAAGGCGGTAAAATGCCGAATGCGACCGGCGACGATGCTCGTGAAGGATTGACGGCAATTATTTCGGTGAAAGTACCCGATCCTAAATTCTCATCTCAAACGAAAGACAAGCTCGTTTCTTCGGAAGTTAAAACGGCTGTAGAGCAAGAAATGGGGCGTGCGCTTGGTGATTATCTTTTAGAAAACCCTGCCGAAGCGAAGTCGGTCGTTGGTAAGATGATGGAAGCGGCACGTGCTCGCGAGGCTGCGCGTAAGGCGCGCGAAATGACCCGACGCAAGGGCGCGCTCGACATCGCGGGTTTGCCAGGCAAGCTCGCGGATTGCCAAGAGAAAGACCCTGCCCTATCCGAACTCTACATCGTAGAGGGTGACTCTGCAGGCGGCTCTGCCAAGCAAGGACGTGCGCGTAAAACGCAAGCCATTTTGCCGCTTAAAGGTAAGATTCTTAACGTCGAAAAGGCACGTTTCGATAAAATGCTTTCTTCCCAAGAGGTTGGAACGCTCATTACCGCGCTTGGAACGGGCATTGGTAAAGAAGAGTACAACCCAGACAAACTTCGTTACCACAGCATTATTATCATGACGGATGCGGACGTCGATGGTGCGCACATTCGTACGCTGCTATTGACATTCTTCTTCCGTCAGATGCCTGAGCTCATCGAGCGCGGTCATGTATTTATTGCTCAACCACCGCTGTATAAAGTCGGTAAGGGCAAACAAGAGCAGTACCTTAAAGACGACGAGGCGTTAACCGGCTATTTAACCCAACAGGCACTCGAGAACGCCGCGTTGCATGTTAACTCAGACGCCCCTGCCCTTAGCTCTGAAAAACTTGAGACGTTGGTGAAAGCGTATCGTAGTAACCTGCTACGTATCGAGAAACTATCGCGTTTATACCCCGAAGATGCGTTAAAGCTACTGATCGATATGCCTACACTAGATCGAAGTAATCTTAAGGATCACGAAGGCCTAGCGACTTGGTGTGAACAGCTTCAGGCTGCTTTAGAAACTGCGAACGTAAACGTGCGTTGGTCGGTCACTGCCGAATTGAATGAAGAACGCGGCGAGTCGGAAATCAAATTCGATGTATTGGAACACGGTGTCTCGAGAAACTACAAAATTGGCCGCGAATTCATTGAAAGCAAAGACTATAAAGCCATGGCTACGCTAGCACTTGAGCTCGATGGCTTGCTAGAAGAAGGTGCGACCATTCGACGCGGTGAAAAATCTGAGGAGGTGAAACACTTCTCGGAGGTCTATCAGTGGTTGCTAGGTGATTCACGCCGTGGAATTAACTTACAGCGATACAAAGGACTAGGTGAGATGAATCCAGAGCAGCTCTGGGAAACTACTATGGATCCAGAGTCACGCCGCATGTTACGCGTCACAATCGATGATGCAATCGCTGCTGATCAAATGTTCAACTGTTTGATGGGTGACCAGGTAGAGCCTCGACGAGAGTTTATCGAATCGAACGCGCTCATGGTTGAGAACTTAGACGTATAAGTTGACTCAGTAGTGGATATAAAAAGGCCTACCAAGTGGTAGGCCTTTTTTTTAATACGAGTGGAACGTGAAATCGAAATCGTTTAATACAGGTCTTTAGACCTCGACGGATTTTGCCCATTCGGCTGCTTTTTGAATCATTTGTGTTGCCGTTAAATCTTGATTCGGGTAGATAGGCTCGCCAATGACTACCTTAAATACGCCACTGCGCTTTTCAAAGCGCTTCTGCGGCCAGATGTAACCCGAGTTGTGTACTACCGGTAATATCGGAACATTTCCCTGTTCCGCTAAGGCTGCTGCACCTCGCGCATACTTACCGATGGTCGGGTAATCGTTACGAGTACCCTCAGGATAAATGATGACGTTAATTCCATCTGACAAACGACTTAATCCTTTTGTTCGAACTTGTTCCAACGCCTGCTTTGGCTTCGCGCGATCAATTGCGATGGGATAACCAACTTGTGCTGCCCATCCGAAAAAAGGAACACGCAGTAACTCACGTTTTAATGCGGGTACCGCAGGGTAAAACAGCTTCTGCATTAAAAACGTTTCGGGCGTACTTTGATGATTAGGAACGACCACAAACGGACCGGATTTAGGAATGTTATCAAGCCCTTCAATCTCAATTTTTACACCAACTGAAATACATAACCATCGTGTCATTACACGAACCCAAAGGTTCGAAAACCAGTAGCGAAGCTTCTTGGGTAGCAATGGTGATAACGGCGGAATGATGACACCGTAGAGCACGGTCCAAACCCCTAAACCGAACAGGAATAAACCGGAGCGTAGTTTTTGCATATTATTCTCATCTAATAAGGTATGTAAGCACTAACATACCTTGTAATCTTTGTTATACAACGAGTCTAGAAATATCCGCAACTGAAGTGAGTGCGTTTCTGAGTTGCTGTAATAACGCGTAGCGATTGCGTTTAACGCTTTCGTCCTCGGCATTCACCATGACATCGTCGAAGAATGTATCAATCGGATCGCGCAGCTGCGAAAGCGATGTTAACGCAAAATCGTAGTCGCGTGACGTGTTGGTCTCCAGTGACGATAGGACCGTTTTAAGCTTCTCGTATAACACCTTCTCCGCCTCTTCCTCAAACCGATTCGAGTCGACCTCAATGATGTCGAAATCGGCTTTTGATAAGATGTTTGAAACGCGCTTCGTTGCCGCCGCTAAACTCTCAGCGTCGTCCGAGGATGCAAATTTCGCGACTTCGCGAATACGCGCATCAATGTCGTACGGACTTGAAAGGTCTTTAGCTAAAACGGCGTTGATAGCTTCCGTTGAAATTTGTGGGTCATCGTACCAGGCACGGAATCGATCGAGGCAGTACGTTTCAACTTTCGCTTTAACATCTGAAACGTCGAACTCAAGGAAGCTATAGCCGTTAAGCGCTTCATTGAATAACGTGGTCAAGCTGATGTCGAGTTTATTCTCGATGAGAATGCGCAGCACGGCAATAGACGCTCGACGGAGTGCGAACGGGTCTTTAGATCCCGTTGGCAGTTGCCCAATCGCAAAGATACCCGCGAGTGTATCAATTCGCTCGGCCAGTGCGAGAGTTGTTGCAACGGGCTCTGAAGGGAGGTTATCCCCTGCAAACTTTGGAAGGTATTGCTCTTTGATCGCGTTGGCTACCGAATGTGGTTCACCGTCCTTCGCAGCATAGTAAGACCCCGCAATCCCCTGAAGGTCATCAAACTCTAATACCATTTCAGAGACAAGGTCGGCTTTTGCAAGCAGCGCAGCACGCTCAGATTCGGCGATGTTTGCGTTAACAAGCGGTGCTATGAACTTTGCTAACTCGGCGACACGACGAGATTTTTCCGCGATGGTACCTAGCTGCTTTTGAAACACCACGTTTTCGAGGCGCGATAGCTTAGACTCGAGCGTAGTTTTAAGATCGGTCTGATAGAAGAATGCGGCATCGGCGAGTCGCGGACGAATTACCTTCTCGTTTCCTTCAATTACCGATTCTGGCTTCACAGATTTGATGTTTGAAACGAATACGAAGTTGGGCATTAGTTTGCCCAGATTGTCGACCACGTAAAAATATTTCTGATGTTCTTCCATACTCGAAATCAATGCTTCGGCCGGAACCTCTAGGAACTCTTTATCGAAGTTTCCGTGCATCACAACCGGTAGCTCAACCAGCGCAGTGACTTCATCGAGTAGCTCCGGGTTGATTACGACGCGACCATTTAATGTCGAGCCGAGCGCCGTTGCGTCTTCGCTGATGGTCTGTTTGCGGCGTTCGAAGCTCGCTATGACAGAGTTCGACTCTAGCGCTTGCTCGTAGTCGTTGGCGTGGTTTAGCACGACTTCTTGATTGGCGTGGAAACGGTGGCCACGTGTGGTGTTTCCGGCGCTTATACCAAGGATACACGCATCGATGACTTGGTCATCAGCCATCAGTACGACCCATTGAACCGGGCGCACGAACTCGTTTCTGCTGGCACCCCAGCGCATACGCTTGGCAATCGGCAGTTGAGCTAGCGCGGCTTCGATAATTGGTTGGATGAGCGCAGTTGTTTCGGCCCCGGGTTTAACTGCTTTGTACTGCAGGCGCGTCCCCTTTGGTGTTTCAACTTGCGTCAACTCAGAAAACTCGACGCCATTCGACTTGGCAAAACCTAAAGCGGCAGGCGTTGGGTTACCCTCTTTGTCGAATGCGGCCTTAACATTCGGACCAAGACGTTCAATTTCCTGATCCGATTGGCGAGCATCAACCGCCTTAATACTAACAGCAAGGCGGCGTGGTGCTGCGAACGACTCAACCTCTGCGAAGTTGATACCCGCTTCTTTGAGACCTCCACAAATACCATTGGTTAGGGCGTTAGAGAGCTTTTTCAGTGATTTTGGCGGTAGTTCTTCGGTACCGAGTTCGAATAAAAAATCAAAGGTGTTCATTACGCCTTACCCTCGAGTTGTTTTAGTACTTCCGCACGAACTTCTTCTCGTGCCAACGGGAAACCGGCCGCCTTGCGCGCGTCAAAATAGGCTTGCGCGCATGAACGAGCGAGTGCTCGAACGCGCAAAATGTAGCGCTGTCGCTCGGTGACCGAAATGGCATGACGTGCATCGAGTAAGTTGAATACGTGTGAGGCTTTCATCACGTACTCATAAGCAGGCAAAGGCAGCTCTTTTTCGATCAATAGCTGACTTTCCTGTTCGTAGTCATCAAAGTTCTTGAATAACATGTCGGTAGACGCGTGTTCGAAGTTATAGGTCGACATTTCGATCTCGTTTTGAAGGAATACGTCGCCGTAGGTAACCACGCCCTCAGCGCTGTTGGTCCAAACGAGGTCGTAAACGCGCTCAACACCTTGCAGGTACATAGCGATTCGCTCAAGACCGTAGGTAATTTCGCCAAGAACAGGGTAGCACTCTAAACCACCAACCTGCTGGAAATAAGTGAACTGAGTGACTTCCATACCGTTCATCCAGACTTCCCAGCCGAGACCCCACGCGCCCAGTGTTGGCGATTCCCAGTTGTCTTCTACAAAGCGAATGTCATGCTCACAGAGATCGATACCCATTGCCTCAAGCGAACCGAGGTACAGCTCTTGAATGTTATCTGGAGATGGCTTCATCGCCACTTGAAACTGGTAGTAGTGCTGAAGGCGGTTCGGGTTCTCGCCATAGCGACCATCCGTCGGGCGACGGCACGGTTGAACGTACGCCGCATTCCAGGACTCGGGTCCGATGGCGCGCAAGAAGGTCGCGGGGTGGAAAGTTCCTGCGCCAACTTCCATGTCGAGTGGTTGCATGATGATGCAGCCCTTCTCTGCCCAGTAATGTTGCAGTGCGAGGATCAATCCTTGAAACGTGCTAACATCGTATTTCTGTTGGTTGGGCACTTGATGGCCTCCTGATAAACTATGTCTCCGATTAATGGGGGCATTATACTGTTCAAAAGCCGCTCTGACTATTTTTAAGCCGATTGGAATCGATAAATGCCATTAAAAGAACGACTAGCTGTTTCAATGATTCGTTTATTCAGCAAATTGTCCCTTAACGCTGCGCGTCGGTTGGGTAAAACCCTGGCGACCATCTTCTGGTTTGTGGGTGGAAAACTTAAACAAACCACGCTCATTAATCTATCCATTGCATACCCTAAGCTGACCGATCTCGAACTACATCGATTGGCGCGGGCTTCGTTCACCAAGTTGTTTTGCCAAGCACCGGAATTTGCGATTACGTGGCATCGTGATCTCGAATGGGTGCAGCAACACGTGACCCAAGTTAATGGTGAAGAATTGCTTAATGAGTCGGCCGATAACGGAACAATTGTGTTAGTGCCACATTTCGGCAACTGGGAACTACTAGGCCAGTATTTATGTACTCAGCGTGAAATCACCGCGATGTATGCGCCTCCGAAAATGAAAGCATTCGATGAGATGATATTTTCCGCAAGAGAGCGTTTCGGAGCCAAAATGGTACCCGCTAATGCGAAAGGTGTTATTGGGCTTACCAAGACGCTAAAGCAGGCTGGCACGGTGTTTATTCTTCCAGATCAAATACCTGAAGATGGCGGCGGCGTGTTCGCTCCGTTCTTTAGTTTCCCTGCGTACACAATGACCTTGGCGGTAAAGCTTGCACGGAAAACCAATGCGAACGTCGTGGTCGCGGCAGCGTTACCCAACGACGAGGGCTGGCAGGTAGAAATACACCAAGTCAGCGATGATGTTAAGCAGGATGACGATATCCAAGCAGCGACGGCGATGAATCAGGCGATTGAGCGGTTTATCGATCTACAGCCCTGTTGCTACCAGTGGGAGTATAAGCGTTATCGTAAGATGCCTGACACGAGTATTCGCATTTACGATCGTTAATCGCGCCAGAAGGTTCGAGTGAACAACACGAGAAGCGTAAATACCTCTAAGCGTCCCAACAGCATCGTGAAGCTGAGCAGAAGTTTTGCGCCTTCTCCAAGGCCTTGATAATTCATTGCAACGTCTCCAAGACCCGGGCCTAGGTTGTTGATACACGCGGCAACCGCGGAAAACGAAGTAAGAAAATCATAACCCATGGCGAGTAGTGCGAGCCAAGACAGTACGAAGGCCAGCATATAAATCGCGACGAACCCCCACACGGACTCAAGAACCCGCGTCGAAACCACGCGGTTGTTCATTTTGACGTGGCGGACAGCGTTAGGATGTACCAAACGATACAACTCACGCTGACCCTGACGCGCCAATAACAGCCAGCGCATCACTTTCATTCCGCCACCGGTTGATCCACTGCAACCGCCGATAAATGCCATGAAAAATAGCAAAAAAGGTAGGAAAAGCGGCCATTGTGAGAAATCTTGCGTGGCAAATCCTGTGGTTGTCGCGATTGAAACCAGCATGAACGTTCCGTGGACTAACGACTCTTCGAAATCGAAAATACCTTTACTCCATAGATAGAGCACGGTAATTGTCGCCCCAATAAACAGCAGGGATAAGTAGAACTTGGCTTCGCTATCTTGAAAATAGTGTCGGATCGACGTTTGTTGCCAGGTGATAAAATGCAGGGCGAAGTTAAGTCCTGAAAGCACCATGAAGACCGTCGCTACCCATAAGATACTGTCGGATTCGAAGTACCCCATGGATGCATCGTGGGTAGAGAACCCGCCAATCGCTGTTGTGCTGAGTGCGTGCGCAAGCGCGTCAAAACCGCCCATCCCAGCAATATAGTAGGAAATCATACATGCGACCGTTAATCCCAGGTATATTGACGCCATGGACTTAGCCGTTTCTGCGATACGAGGGGTTAACTTAGAATCTTTGATTGGGCCGGGAGTTTCGCTTTTGTAAAGCTGAAGACCGCCGACACCGAGTGCGGGTAACACGGCGACTGCGATGACAATGATACCGATGCCGCCAATCCACTGCAGCAACTGTCGATAGATTAGAATCCCGTGAGGCAGCTCGTCGAGCCCTGAGATTACGGTAGCTCCTGTCGTCGTTAAGCCCGAAAATGACTCAAAAATGGCTTCGGCTGGAGACAGTTGCAACTGGTTCGACAGAAAGAATGGCAAGCTACCTAGCATACTGAGAGTGAACCAGAATAGCGCGGTAATAATGAAGCCGTCACGAACTCTCAGTTCATAGCGTCGCCCTTGGTCTTGCGAGACATAGCGGATGAGAGCCGCACCAAGGAAGACTAAGGTGCCTACGAGTGCGCTAATAATGAAACTCAAGGTCAACGCATCGTGCTTTTCGTTGTATAGCTCAGCAACCAGTATTGCGGGAATAAATGATGCGATTGAGAACAGTCCGATCATGATTCCGAGAATTCGACCGATTACACCAAAACGCATTCTGTTCTCCTAGAAAAAGCTAAAGCTAACTTGGAAACGCTTTTCGATATCTCGAATGTGGCGTTTATTCACAAGGAAGATGATTACGTGGTCTTCTGGTTCAATTCGGATGTGGTCGTGAGCGATCATCACCTGGCTCTGACCGTCGATCTCGCGGACCAACGCACCGACCGTTGCGCCCTCGGGTAGATTTAGCTCGCCAATTTTACGACCAACGACCTTTGAGGAGTTGGCGTCGCCATGAGCAACCACCTCAATGGCCTCCGCTGCACCTCGACGCAGGCTGTGAACGTTGACGAAGTGACCTCGACGAACGTACCGGAGTAGCTTACCAATCGTAATGAGCTGTGGTGAGAGTGCGATATCGATGTCACCGCCTTGCACTAAGTCGACGTACGATGGATTGCTGATTAGGGTAATGGTTTTACGAGCGCCCAGTCGCTTAGCAAGCATGGACGACATGATATTGGCCTCGTCGTCGTTGGTCAGCGCACAAAACACATCGGTGTCTTGAATTTGCTCTTCGCGAAGAAGCTTCTCGTCGGTCGCACTGCCCTCGAGAACGATGGTTTTCGATAAGTCTTCCGAGAGGTTCTCTGCTTGAAGCGTGTTGTACTCAATTAGCTTGACGTGGTACTGCCCTTCAATCATTTGGGCGAGACGACGACCGATGTTTCCACCGCCGGCAATGACAATCTTTTTGTATGGCTTGTCGAGTTTTCGAAGTTCGCTCATGACGGCACGAATGTCTTCCTTTGCGGCAATGAAGAAAACTTCGTCATCCAGTTCGATTACCGTATCGCCGGTTGGGATAATTGCGAGTCCGCGTCGGAAAATTGCGGCAACACGAGTGTCGATGTTCGGCATGTGGTCGCGAATTGATCGAAGCTTGTGACCAACGAGCGGGCCGTCATGGAATGCTCTCACCGCTACTAGCTGCACCTGGCCATCCGCGAAGTCGAGTACTTGCAGTGCGCCAGGGTGAAGCAGTAACTTAAAAATGTAATTCGTTACCAGATCTTCCGGCGCAATTTGCACGTCGACGGGAATGTGTTCTGGACAAAAAATCTCATCATTGACGGTATAGGCGGTGTTTCGAATACGTGCAATCTTGGTGGGTGTACGGAATAAACTGTAAGCAATCTGACAGGCAATCATGTTGACTTCGTCGGAGTTGGTTACCGCGATGAGCATTTCTGCATCTTCGCAACCCGCCGACCTCAGTACATCGGGATGGGAGCCACATCCGACAACAATACCGATGTCGAATCGCTCTTGAAGTGCCTGAAGACGTCGCTCATCCGTGTCGACGACGGTAATGTCGTTTTGTTCCTTGGCAAGAGTTTCAGCCAGCGTGCCACCGACTTGTCCACCACCGAGAATAAGGATTTTCATGCGTATTCTTTTGGTCGTTTTTGTATAAGTGCGTAATAGAATCCATCGTGACCGCCCGTCTTCGGAAAGAACTGAACGCCATATTCGGTGGGTGCGTCACCGTGTATTTCTATTTCGGTATAAACAGCATCATCCGCCTTTGCTAAAAAAGATGCAACTGCATTCTCATTTTCAGCTTTGAGCGTTGAGCAGGTCGCGTACAGCAGGTACCCGCCATCGGCAATGGTCGGCCAGATTCGCTCTAGGATACTCGACTGAATCTCAGTCAGTTCGCTAATCTGCGCCGCGTCACGTAACAAGCGAATGTCTGGGTGACGACGGATGACTCCCGTGGCTGAGCACGGGGCATCGAGTAACAGTAAATCGACCGGTGTACCATTCCACCAATGATCAACATCGCCTGCATCCGCAACCTTAACGCTCGCGGATAGCTTTAGGCGCTCAAGGTTTTCGTGAATGCGGGTGCTCCGGCTGGCTTCGAGCTCGATTGCGGTGAGTTGGAGCTCAGGCTTAACCTCAAGCCAGTGGCAGGTCTTTCCCCCCGGTGCTGCACAGGCGTCCACACCGATTTTTCCTGGAAGCTTGGCAAGGATATGACCACTGAGTTGAGCTGCTTCATCTTGAATCGAAACACCGCCTTCAAACCAGAGGGGTAACTCCTCTACGTTACACGGTGCGTCGAGAATAATCGCGCTGGCGGACAGTGTGCCGATTGAGTGGGTGATACCGAGTGCGTTAAGCTGCTTCGAATAATCATCGACACTCGACTGACGTATGTTGATTCGGAGTGTCATTGGGGCGCGCTCGTTGTTTGCACTAACAATGTTGCGGGCGCACTCGTCACCCCAGTCCGCGCGCCAGCGATCAACAAGCCACAGCGGGTGTTTAGTACTGGCTGGTTGCCACGAACTTGGCGAAAAGTTGGGTGCACCCTCTCGCTGGATGGTACGCAACACCCCATTGATGAGCTTGGTTGCCCAAGGTTTCTTGAGTTTCTTGGCGAGCCCTGCGGTTTCATTGATCGCTGCGTGATCGGCTACCGCTGAGTGCAGCAACTGGTAAGCACCGACTAGAAGTGCTGCTTGGATATCGGCATCTTTCGTTTTAAGTGGCTTTGCTAAATAACGCTTGATGACCGCATCGAGACTGAGAGCCTCGCGAAGTGTTCCGTAACAGAGTGCTTTTAGAAGGCGCGCATCTTGAGCTTCGAACTGCTTTGCTGATTCGTTAAGCAAGTAAAGTAGCGATGATTGCTGACGCAATATCTTCTCGATCACTTTGACTGCTGCGAGTCTGACGCTTGGTTTAGCCAAGTTCTACGCCTTCTGAAAATAGCTCCGATCGACCGTTTAGAACATCTTTAATCGCCATCGCCCGCTTTGAGGGGAGTTG
>JABXIR010000118.1 GCA_013372965.1 Gammaproteobacteria bacterium | reverse complement strand
GTTGAACGCGGACTCGATGGTATTCAGTAGCATCACGACGGTTGCCACAAGCAACAACAAGCTGAGACCGGTCAGATTTTTTGCCGCTTCTTGAAACCCTTGCAGCGCGCCTTGCACGGCCTCGCCTGTGGCTGGTACTAAATGTTCAAAAAGGATCGCCTGAACATGAACGACCCACGGCTCAAACATTGGAACCAATGTAATCACACCGAGGCTAACCGTGAGCAGAGGTACCGTTGCGAATAATGACGTATAGGTCAGCGCCGCCGACGAATCTGCGCACCCGTCATCGATATACCGCCTTACGGCAAACCGAACAAACAGTAAGAAGTCGAGCACCGCGCGTCGAGTTGTGGTTATAATCTGAGACAATTGATTTTTTCGCATAGCAATTTAAAAGACGTTTACTATGACAACCATATACCACAATCCAAGATGCTCAAAATCTCGTTTAACGCTCGAGCTCTTGCATAACAACGATATTGAACCAACCGTTGTTGAATATTTAAAAACTCCGCTTAGCCAAACAGAGATTAATACCTTAATCGATCAACTCGATATCGACGCCATTCAACTCGTTCGAGTCAAAGAGGCTGAGTTCAAGGAGGCTGGATTAACCAAGTCGTCAACTCGTGAAGCGATCGTCGAAGCCATTGCCAATTACCCTAAGCTCCTCGAGCGACCCGTGGTCGTTCACAACAATAGAGCGGCGATCGGTCGACCACCCGAAAACGTCTTGGAGCTATTCAAATGAGTCAGCCGTACGTTTTGGTGCTCTATTACTCAACCAACGGCTCCGTCAAAGCGCTCGCGGAATCCATCGCATTGGGCATCGAAAAGTCCGGCATGGAGGCTCGGATTCGCACCGTTCCTTCTGTTTCTCCCGATTCGGAGCAAACGATCGAACGCATTCCCAACGAAGGAGACTTGTACTGTACAGATCAAGATCTCGCTGAGTGCTCGGGTTTGGCTTTGGGGAGTCCTACCCGATTCGGGAATATGGCAAGCGCGTTAAAGCATTTCATCGATGGCACATCGGACCTTTGGATGAGTGGCGCTCTGATTGGTAAGCCCGCGGTCGTATTTACCAGTTCCGCATCGATGCACGGTGGTCAGGAATCTACCTTGCTATCCATGATGACCCCACTCTTTCACCACGGAATGATGCTGCTGGGAATTCCCTACAGTGAAGCGGCACTGAGCGAGACTCGAAGCGGTGGCACACCCTATGGGGCTTCGCATGTCGCTGGTTCGAATGCCAGTAACGTACTGAGCTACGAAGAGCATGACCTCGCCATCGCGCTCGGTCAACGCTTAGCACACACCGCGAGAAAACTCCTATGATGAACTTGCTCGTTAATCGACATCTCATGATTGCGCTTTACAGCGTGCTGTTACTATCACAAGTACTGGATACGTTAGCCAGTGAGTTATCGGCAAATACCCAGTGGGTAGTGGTGGTATTTAGAACCGCTCCCTTGCTACTATTGATAGGCATTATTCGAAAGCCATCGCCACGCCTACTGATTTGGCTGTGTTTTCTTTTACTGGGCTACTTTGTGGGGGCCACACTGGGCGCTTTTTCGCCTAATCGCACTCTCTGGGATTTCGTTGCTCTGGCGGCCGCGTCAATGCTGTTTATCGTGGCTATGTTCAGATCACGCTATCTCTCAAAACAATTCCATAACAATGACGTTTCAAAGGATTCAGAATGAAGGACTTCTTTGCCATATTAGGAAAGATATTTAACTACACGCGCATCGCGATATTAAATGTTCTCTTCTTCGGCTTTCTCATAATTTTCTTCGCGGCTTCAGCGAAAGATGAAGCTCGCGAGGTCGTCGTTGAAGACGACACCTTGCTAATTTCACTTAACGGCCTTGTCGTCGAGCAAACGACCTTTAATAACTCGGTTCTCGATGCCGTTCAAGACGACAAGCCGCAGGAAATCCTGTTGTTTGATCTGGTCAAAGCGATCGATGCAGCTGCCGAAGACGAACGCGTTAGCCGTATGGTGATTTTGCCAGGCGGCCTCATGGGTGCCAGCTTTGCGTCTCTCGATGAAATCGGCCAAGCACTCGATCGTTTCAAAGCCAGCGGAAAACCCATCCTCGCCTCGGCTGGATACTACTCCCAAGGCAGCTATTACTTGGCTTCGTTCGCCGATGAAATTCTCGTCGCGCCAATGGGTGGCGTAGAGATCAGTGGAATCGCAAGTTTCCGCCCCTACTTCGGCGAGTTCCTCGAGCGATTCGGAGTCGACGTCCACGTATTTAAAGTAGGAAAGTACAAGTCGGCAGTTGAGCCTTTCATCGAGCGAGGGATGTCCCCTGCTGCTCGCGAAAATTCCGAAACCTTGATCGGCAACTTGTGGACAAGCTACGTCCAAGTCGTCGAGCGCAATCGTAACCTAAGCCCTGGTTCAATCTCAGCCATGCTTGATCACTACCCAGACACACTGTCTGCCTACAATGGCAACTCAGCCGATCTGGCAATTGGTGAAGGTTTAGCAGATCAAGCGATGTCAGCATCGAACCGTCTCGAACGCGTTAAGGAATTTGCGCAAGACGAAGATGATACGCCTGGCGTAAGCTGGCGCGATTACGTTGCTCAAATTGAAGGCGAGGCACTTCTCAACACTCCAGCCGAACGTACAATCGCCGTGGTCGTTGCATCAGGCGAGATCGCCGATGGGTCTCAACCGCGCGGTGTCATCGGTGGTGATTCAACCGCAGAGCTCATCAAACAGGCTCGCGAAGATGAGTCTGTTTCGGCAATTGTGATGCGCGTTAATTCTCCTGGCGGCTCAGCAACGGCTTCCGAGCGAATTCGTGAAGAACTCCTTGCGGCCAAAGAGCAAGGCTTGCCGGTGGTCATTTCGATGGGCGGCTTGGCAGCCTCGGGTGGATATTGGATCTCCACTAGTGCTGATTACATCTTCGCCAACCCACAAACGATTACGGGTTCAATCGGCGTATTCGGCATGGTGCCGACCTTCGAACGTTTAGCGGGCGAATACAGCATTTATTCAGATGGCGTTGCAACCACCCCGATGGCCGGTGGCTTCGACCCATTGAACGGGTTAAGTGAACCTACTGCGCGAACCATTCAGCTGGGCGTCGAAGAAGTATACGATCGATTCTTGACCATCGTTGCCGAAGGCAGAGACTCGACAACAGAAGCCGTTCACGAGATTGCTCAGGGCCGAGTGTGGTCGGGCGCAAGTGCGCTAGAGCTCGGTTTAGTGGATGAATTCGGCGACTTAACCAGCGCGGTCAATAAAGCCGCCGAGCTGGCCAAAATTGGTGAGTTTGAGGTGAACTTTGTGGAGAAGGCTCCGACACCTTTTGAAGAGTTCCTCACCTCGTTTACCAATAAGTCACAGCTTTTCTCAGACGCGCCGAGCCAAACACTGGACGCGATTATGATGCGAAGCCTCGAGCGTGAACTCGTCAAACTTCGTAACCTAAACGATCCTCGTCACATCTATGCGACATGTGATCGCTGCGATATCGTCGTTAACTAAGGCGATCTTTTAAAAGCTTTGGACCCGAGCGCGCTCACGATGAGCGCGCTCTTTTTTTGTCCCTTGCAATTCAAGCTCAGTCTGAAGCATCTCTTCGTCTAAACGCTCGCTAGAAACAACGCAATTACGCCCTGAAGACTTCGCCATGTACAGAGCCATATCTGCAGCTTTGGTAATTTCATCAGACGTTGTCTTCACTTCTATTGGGGTCTCGACATGAACGCCCGCGCTAATGGTAATAAACGTGCGCTCAGGCAAATCAAAAACGTGGTTCTCGACGCACATTCTAATACGCTCAGCGGTTTCACGTGTTTTGCTTAAAGTAGTTTGAGGTAAAACTACGATGAATTCCTCGCCACCAAAACGAGCGGCCGTCTCGGAACCGTGAACTGCGCGAGAAATCAGTTTAGCTACTTCTCGAAGCACTCGATCACCGTAGTCGTGACCAAAGCAATCATTAATGGTTTTAAAGTAATCAACATCGAGTAATATCACCCCGACACCTTCATGTTCAGCCGAATTGATTCGTCCTTCCTGAGACGCAGCAATAGCTTCCTCAAGTTTGAAGTAAGCCTTTCTTCGATTCGCAAGCCCCGTCAGGGTATCGGTTAGTGACAGCCTTCGGAACTGATTTCTTGAAAACAGTAAGTACAAAACTAGCAGAACAAGGACAACAGTCACCACGTATCCCACCCTCTGTCGGGTATGCATAATTTCGTTCTCTGTTTGAACACGCTGAGCATTCAGTCGTTCGATTTCAAGCTGCTGTCGAGCGATTTCCGCTTGATAGGCCTCTCCAACCCAAGATTGTTCCCCAGCCTCACGATCAATTTGCGCAAATCGTGCCAATTCAACACTTCGATTGATGTAGTAATTATCCAGCGCAGTTGCATAGTTGATCGCATGACGGGGGTCGCCATTTCGACTCGCCATGGCAATTTGTACATACGGATCGTAGCTGAGTGAAGCATCGCCCCACTCATCCACAATCTGGGCCTCTAGCGCATCTGCCAAGTCGAACTCACCCTGATACAGGTACACAATCAACAACGTAACCGAAGCGTCGGTGGCAAAGAAGGTCTCTTCGGTGGTATCCGCAAGCGCCACTGCTCGTTCGAGGTTTTCGACCGATTGCTGTACATCATTCAACAACAGTGGGGAGTACATTAAGCCGCGAAGGTAGCTGATAAAAAAGTCGCCATCACCAACCGAGCTTCCTGCCGACATAATTGACTCGAGTTCGCTGATCGCAAGTTTCATAACACTCGAATCTCTCGCAAAGAACCCAGCCAAGGCCTTATTGAATTGGATGTTAAACATCTCTACCGGGATATTTAGCTCCCGAGCCAACGAATATGCCTGATCAATCGATCGCATTGCCGGTTCCATGCGATCACTCGCAATGTAGGCATCAGCCAGTGCACCAAGAAGTAGAATATTAGTCGTCGCGTCAACATCCACTTGGTCGGCAACTCGGATCGCATCGCCCAGCAAACTGAACAGCTCCGCACGTCTTGAGTAATCACTCGCAATACAAGGTACGAAGGTCGAGACGGCGGTAATATACAGCCGCGGCGTGGATTCAGCATCGACTTTCGACATCGCCTCATCTAACGACTTACAGCCAGCGACCGACTCTGGATTTAATATACCCAATACCGACCCAATATTTAGCAGCCAATCGACCTGAGCCGTATTCCCCATCGAGTCTTTTTGATCGGCCAGGGAGTTGAGCACTGCAGATGCCTCGGCGAATCGCCCTTCGAGCGAATAGTTTTCGGCGACGTAGTTTGCGACAAACGTTTGAATATCAACAGGATATAAATTGGACTCTTGCAACAGACGTTCCTTGTCGTCGCCGAGCTCTTCAATAAGTTGACTAGCGGTTTCGGGGTACCAGGCTGGCAGCTCGCGGGGATCGGCTTTCGCCGACAACGAAGCCAAAGCAACCAAACACAAGATTGATACCGAAAAGGAGAATTTTTTCATTATAGTGCGATTCCATCCGCATTTTTCTCTATGAAACCACATTAGACGTGCTCTGAACAATGTAAATGCGCACAATTTAAACAGACGTTGGCTTTCGCGTGTCTGTCTGATATGTTTTGCGGTAATACAGGTCAATATTCATCGAGATAGTTACCATGAAATTAGTCACCGCCATTATCAAACCCCATAAACTCGACGCCGTCCGTGAGGCACTCTCGGAGCGAGGTATTACTGGCCTTACCGCGACGGAAGTAAAGGGCTTCGGTCGTCAAAAAGGCCATACCGAACTCTATCGTGGCGCTGAATACGTGATTGACTTCCTGCCGAAGATCAAGCTCGAGATCGCCACTGCAACCCATCTTGTCGAACCTATCATCGAAACGATTGTCGAGGTTGCTGGGAGCGGAAAAATCGGCGACGGCAAAATTTGGATTACCAACCTCGAAGAAGTGATTCGAATCCGAACCGGTGAAACCGGTGAAGAGGCGATGTAATTAGTCGCAATAATCAATAAGCGACTGAAATTGCATCCGCATCACTTGTTGAACCGCTGGGTCAATGCCTGAAAGATCGGTCATTGGCTCAGCAGTCACTAAATAACGTACGTTCAATTCGTCGTCGCTGAAGTTGATTGTCATAGGTCCTGTCGCGCCCATTCCCGATAGCGGGCCGAGGCCTCCATACAATTCAACGCTTGCGGGTAGGTCGACGGCTTTCACCGTGAGATGCGTCACCCACTTACCTTCGACGAGTTCGCGAAATAAACCACCCTCTCGCAGGTCAATTTCCATATTTGAGGCGTCACCAGACCAGGTGTGATCACTTGGCCACCACGATCCTATTTGCGAGAAACATTGCGACAATACTAGCGCTGACTGATGGTGCGACAGAGTAAAGTCGACTAAAAAGCGATTGTTGTGCTTTTCAGGACTTTCGGCATGCGCTAAGCCTGTGAACGAGGAAAAAATAACGCTTAATACGGTGATTCGATGTATCAATTTTTTGCCCTTACTCTAAACTCGGAATCAAAAGAGTCTAATCTACCGTTACAATCATACGCAAATTCTTAAGTCATCAATGAAAAGGACGTTAAGTTGTCTGTATACAGCCAGTTCGAAGATCAGCTCATCCAATTTGTCAAAGACATTGAATCCGCAGACCCCGCTCATGACTTTGCTCATATTAGTCGAGTCGTCGCCGTCGCGAAGATGGTGGCGAGTAGTGAAAAAGCAAACTTGGACATTGTCGTTCCAGCGGCTTGGTTGCATGATTGCGTCGCGGTAGCGAAAGACAGCCCGCTGAGAAACCAAGCGTCAAAACTCGCTGCCGACAAAGCTTGTGC
>JABXIR010000231.1 GCA_013372965.1 Gammaproteobacteria bacterium | reverse complement strand
GCTCAACTACCGAATGATTTCCTTATTGTTCGGTATCGAGTGCATGTACATGGCTGGCCTAAGGCTCATGGGGTTTGGTCACCATACGCGCTGGGGTTGGCGAGGAAGCCGAAATTCACCGAGTATTGGTATCGCGATCGCAGGGTTTGTGCTGTTTCTCTTGGGCGCGTGCGGACGTATATGTGCCGACTTCATCAAACAAGCGGTTAACAGACAAAGAGAATATCTCGCCGACGCTATGTCAACCGAATTCACTCGAAACCCATCGGCGCTGGTTGGCGCTTTTGAAGCCATTCAAACTCACCGAACCGGTGGGCGAGTCCTACATCAAAATGCAGGTCAGATTGCCCAGCTGTTTATCGTTCCGCCCATTGGGCAACTGTTCAGCAAAGCCAGCCATCCAAGCCTCGAAAAACGAATCGATCGACTGAAGCAAATGGGGGCAAAATACCCAGACGCGCCCAAGCGAAAAGTCGAAGCGAGCAACCCGAGTAATGCCAGCGGTCGACCTTTAATCCCTGAGCATTCTCTACTATTTGTCGCTCAACAAGCGTTAAGAAATATTCCTGGCCCTTGCTGGGAGGCGGCCCATGATAAGAAAAATGTGTTATCGCTGATTCTTGCTCTACTCGTCAACAGCGCACCCGAAGAGGAGCAATCGATACAAGAGTCACTTGCAAGCAGACACCTAAACTCAGATCAACTCAGCGTTTATCATGAGTACCGCAGACTTCTTGTATCAATGCCTACCTCTAGTGCGCTAGCGATCGCGAGTATTTGTGCCCCGGCATTGAAAGCGCTGGATAGTTCCGAGCGGAAGTCGACCTTAGACACCCTCGTTGCTTTTATCAAGGCAGATAGTGAGATCTCTCTACTGGAGTGGTCTGTTCTAATGATTATTGAATTCGAGCTTAGCGATCGCTCCGATAGCCAGCGTCGAATCAAGCGCCTTCGTGACGTATCAGATGCGGTTAGCAAACTGTCACACGCCATGTTAAGCCGAGCAGAGCTTACAACGGAACACCAACGATTCGCACTGAAAACCATCGAAGAGAATACGGGCATCCAATTAGGTGACGCGTTGTTAAGCCCCAACTTTGAAGAACTCGCTCACGCGGTTCGATCATTGAGAAACTTAGATGACTTGCCACAGCAAGTGTTACTCAAAAGCTGGGCACCCTATGCACAACACGAAGCGACGCTACTCTATGAAACGCTGGAAATCAGTTTCACGCGCTAACAGCCTTTACTAGACACAACTCCGATCAGTCTGAGAGTGTCAGATAGCGCTCTACAACCGTATCAGGATCGACGCCTGGCGGCAGGGGCGCTAAGTAGCTTTCGGGGGTATCTTCAAGTAATGCGATCTGCTCTGCTAGCACGTCAATTTTGGGGTACTCGACTAAGCATTGCTCTGGTATAAACGATGACATACCTGGCGGCGAGTCTAGCGCGAGCAAGGGCGTTTTAAGCGCCATTGCCTCTAGAGCTAAGTTCGGCATTCCTTCGTAAGCAGACGCCATCACCACCCCTTTGGCGCCATTGATAATCGGGTAGGGATTCGCCACAAACCCCATTAACAACACTTTTTTGGTGAGCTTTAAGCGCTTAATCTGCGCTCTCACCGCGCGGTCATTCCCCGATCCTAGCAACACGAGGCGCGCCTTCACGCCACTGCGTTGATAGGCCTCAAGAAGCCAATCTTGTCGCTTCTGTTGATCAAATCTGCCGACGTGAAGTAGGTAATCTTCGATGCCCGACTTGAAGTGCGATGCCATCTCAACAACGAAGTTAGAGTCGACTGAATTGGGTATAACATGGCTGCTCTTCGCATGCTGTGTAACGCGAATGAAATCATTGAGAATACCCTCGGTAAAAGCGACCACGGGCTTCTTGCGGTAGGCCGAAATCAACAATTCTTTCGACCAACCTCGATAGGGACCGTCAAGTTCGAAACTCAAAGGCCCATGAAGCACAAAATGCACATTGGGTAATGTGCTGTTCGCTAAAATAAAATCGACTGGTGTTAGGTTCGATAACACTAAGTCGGGTGTACCGACTCTTCGCTTCACCCAACGATCAAAACGAGCAGCAACCCATCGAGGCCTTAAGACACGAGGAATACTGCGAAAGCGCTCATAGGGAAAATGGTGCACTTTGACATTCGGGGGCACATCATGTTCAACAATGGGCTTAAAGGTGACGATATCTGCTCGATGTCCGCGTTCAGCAAACCACCGAGCGAGATTTAACACATGTCGCTCTGCCCCCCCACCCTGCAAGGTAAACACGGTAAGCAAAATATGCTTTTGGGGAGTACTCATCATTAAACCTCTGATTTAAAATCGACGTGCACTCTCTTCGCACGCCCAAGCAAAGTTAATTGACGTCTACCCATTCGAAGCTGAGAGGCAATGCGTCGAAGCTTATAACGCCAAACTTCAGACTCATCATAGTCTACTTCGAGACGACTGTTCAAAATGGATGAGGTCGTGGCAATCGGTGCTTCAACCCCGTAATGCTCAGCACAGTCAGCCTGAACTGCCAGTGCGGGTACCGTTTGGTAACTTTCGAGCTCGTAGGCTCGACAAATCTGAGCGTCAGCAAGCGCCGCGCCATACTCTTTGTGTCGTGCTAGTAACTTTCTTGCACCCATAGGGCTTAGCAAATACGCAGCCGCACCCGTTCGATCTTGATATAGGCGATGAAGCTGCACCGAGCCAACTTGGGCAACCGGCTCTTTACCTAATAGCTTTTTCCGACGACGCGTCTCGAGACTGATATGATTAAAAGGCGTCTCTCCGAGTTCGCTGAGAAACGACCTAATATCGTCGCTTAAAATCGCGTCATCTTCGAGGATTAGCGCCGGCTGATTTTCGTCAAGCACTCGCTGCCAAAGTCGGTAATGACTGAGATAACAGGCTACTTCGACGTTACTCATCGGACGCTCCCAATCACCTTTCAGCTTTGCAATTTCGTTGCTCGAAATTGTCTTTACGGTGACCGCATCACAGATCTCGTGCTCAATTGAGAGCCGAGTTAACTGACTTTTTTGAAAGCGACGTCGCTCAGTCGCCGATGTCATAGAGATCACATAGGCTTTCATAACGCTACCACCACTGAGTCCGCTCACGATGATGTGCTGCTTTAAAACGTCCATAAACCGTCTCGTGATCGCTCAAGCGCTTAAAGATTTCTTCAAAGGTCGATAACATAATGGGTACTTCGTTTAGTTGAGATTTCACTCGTTCCAATCGCCAACAAAAATTTCTTAATGTATCGTCGGTACCAATCGCAAACGCTGATGTACCATCCCATAGGGCGATTCGCTTGCTGCCCATGTCGAGGGTCGAAACGTCCGGAAGCGGGTCATTAATGCCTCGAACAAAGCGCTCCGTTTCGGTCAATTTAACACTATTTACCAGCGCGCCAATAGCTAAACCGTAAGAACGTTCGAGTGGGTCGCTATGGTAATCGGCAAAGGTATCCGCGCAGGACACAAGCCAGCGAGTGTTCAGCGATTGAATTAATGACGTACCGTATTCAGTGAAGACCTCAAATAACGCGGCGACATTGTTTTCGACATCGACTTCACGACGAATGAGGACGATCGTTGAGGCAACCCAATAGTTTAACTCGGACTGACCGACAAATTCGCTTCTCAGGTTGGCGATGTGCGTTCTGAGATCGGCCGCGGCCCCGTGCGTATACGTAGGCGCTTCTCCACGTATGGTGATATTAGCCATTGCAGAAAATGACTTATCTTGAAAGGATTCCATCGCATCACTGGCTCCACGGCGTTTCTTGTGGCGTGACATTGAAAACCATTTCATCCAGCTGGGTTTTTCTCGCTTCATACGAATCTTTTTTTAAAGTTTCATAGCAGTTTAGCGAATGCTAATCGCGTAATAAAGACACTTACTTAGCATCACACAAATAAATCGGTTGCTTGGTCTGTGTTCGCACTTAATAATGTGGGTTGAGATGTTTACCAATATATACAGGAGTTACCAATGTCTGAGTCTTTTAATCCCTGGACCGGTTTATGGCTGGCACCAAGAAAAACCATTCGTGCCATTCTGAATACCGACCCAACCTATCTTGTTATTGCGTTGGCCGCAGGTATTGGCGCTCTCTCAGGCATTCAAGAGGTTTCTATTTTGTCGTATGAGCCTGAATTTAAAGATACTAGCTCAACCGCGTTTCTCGTAGGTGGTGCAATCGGCGGTGCGATTGGCGGTGTCGTTTTTCTGTATCTTTTCGGGTGGCTGACTAACGTTGTAGCTGGATGGCTTGGCGGTGAGTCAACCTCGCAATCAATGCGTGCAGTAAACGCGTGGTCGAGCGTACCGACGGCCGTCATTGCAATTGCTGCTGTCGTGCTTTATACGCTGCTCGACGTAGAGGCTGCGATAATCATCGTAGGGCTGATTTCATTCGTGATTGGTATTTGGCAGATCATCATCTTTAGCATGATGGCGGGCGAAGCGAACAATTTTTCTGCTTGGCGTGGCTTCGGGACTTTGTTACTCACTGTGCTCATTTTTTTCGTGACGGTTTTCGTACTCGTGTTCGTTGTCGCACTGATGGCGGCTGCCCTCGGTATCGCAGCCTAAGCATGATGCAGATCTATTTGGTTGGCGGAGCCGTTCGCGATGAACTACTCGGCCTTCCGATCAAGGATAGAGACTGGGTAGTGGTGGGCGCTTCACCCGAACAAATGACCGCACTGGGGTTTCGCCCGGTCGGTCAGGACTTTCCCGTCTTTCTCCACCCCGATACCCAAGAAGAATATGCACTCGCTCGAACTGAACGAAAAACTGGGGTCGGCTATCAAGGTTTTACCTTTAACTGCGCGACCGACGTAACGT
>JABXIR010000055.1 GCA_013372965.1 Gammaproteobacteria bacterium | reverse complement strand
CCCTGCGGGAATGGAGCGTCTTTGCCTAAGAAAGATGTGGTGACCACGCGATCCCCGGTGAGCGGAATACGGTCCGCTGCGATGACCACAATATAACCCGCCTCAATCCGCTGTTGCAGCAGAAACGCAGTGGACACACCGACTTCATCGACCTGAAGCAATTCGACTGGTTGTTCAGCGTATCGATTCAGTACCCGATTGTATTTTTCAGCATGTTTGGTGTGAACGAGCGCGGTGACCCTCTGGCCACGCCGAGTTCCGATGGACTTACACACCTCGAGATTACCATGGTGTGCACCCACTAAAAGAATGCCTTTGCCAGCGGCAAGATCTTTGTACAGTGGCTCACGCCCATGTACGACCGTTTTCGACAGATCGAATTCTTGTGCGAGAATCAGTATTCGCGTGACCATACTGTTGGAGAACGCCCAAAACTGTCGAAATACCAGCCCTGCTCGCTTAAACCAACTCGCGTTGGGATAGATTTGTGCCGCAAATGAAAAACACCCTTGCCTCGCTTTTCGATTAATCAACACAGCCACCACAACGACGGGAGCTAATAGAATCTTAAATGGTAAGCGACCTGCTTTTTTGTATATCCAAAGCATTAAGCGCATCCCTCGTTCCCAGCCAAAGTCGGCGTCTTCAGCCCAATGCTTGGTCTTCATTTAAACCACCTTAAAACTAATTTGGGCGAACGTTTAAGCATACCGAGAAATAAGTGCCAGTGCGTCGATGCGATCTCAAGGTTGTCCTTGACGGCATCAAAATGACTCACCCCATCCATCGGATAATAGACCGAGACTTCGCGGTTAATAAAGGCAACACCCAGCCAATGGAGCTTGACAACGACCTCAATGTCAAAGCCCATTCGGGGATGAAACGCCGTTTGCTCTATCAACTCGATCAACGGTTTGAGTGGATAGACTCGAAAGCCACACATCGAGTCTTTAACCGCAAAACTGAGGCTATTTAGCCACACCAAAAAGTGAGTGACGTAACGTCCCCAAAGTCGACTTTTAGGAACAGAGTCATCATACCGAGGAAAGCCACACACCACTTTTAACGGGTTCTGTCGAGCTGTGTTGATAAAGTATTCAGTACGCGCTAAATCGTGCTGCGCATCTGCATCGACTTGAAAAACGTGAGTAAAGCCAAGTTCAGCGGCGCATCGACACCCCGTGATCACTGCGGCACCTTTGCCGCCGTTTTGCTCCCGTCGAACAACATTGACGTTGTCGCGTAGGCTCAGAGACTGCAGAACGGATTCGCTCTCTGCGCCGCTGGCGTCATCGACGATGATCACTTGCTCCACATAAGGCGCAACGGAATCCACGACGTGCTCAATACTGAGCGGGTGGCGATAATGAGGGATCACTGCCGCGATCCGAAAGACTTCATTCATACTTAAATTTTCCAGAAGCACAGGTGTCTTCATCACGTACCAATTTATACGCGTACTGTCGCTTCGCAGGATGATAATTAATGGTGAGAACCGCTAAATCGTTAGGGCTAATTGATGACGAAAACTTCGCGGCATCCCAACTGGCCAACGGCGCAGTCTCATTAAAGAATGAACGGATAACGTAATCGACCACCCAAGACGTTGCGACGCCCGGAAAAATTGGCTGACTCGGAAAGTGACCTTGAAACCAAAGTAATCGAGGTGAAAATCCCAAGGTCATTTCCAAGCTGTGATCATCAATGAAGCGCAGCGAAAGAATCTTAGGACAGCGATTATCTAGAGACAACAGAGGTCGCCATAATTTAGTCGATAACTTCCCGCGAGCGTCACTTGGCATTTCCGTGACTACCCTCCAGACTTTAGGCGTGACCGTCGCTTCAAAATCGTTCAAAAGTGATGTTTTGAGCCGAGTCGTTACATTGCGCGCCTGCTCTACATAGCTCGATATATCGTCGTCAGAGGTGATCTTGACCAATGCGCCAAGTCGGGAATCGTCAATCGCAAACACACGCGCCCGATCTACGTTCGCCTGAGTCTCTAGGAGTGTTTCGATTTTCGCTAAAGACACTCGTTTACCACCAACCTTGGCAATACGATCGGTTCTCGGCCCTAAGCTGAACGAGCCATCCTCCTGAAAAGATATCTGATCACTCAATACTTGCCGCTCACACCAAGGCGACTCAATCGAGTTAGTCTCCGAGTGATATACGACAGGCGCCAAAAGGCGCCAACTTAGCTCGCCTGCGGACTGACTCCGCAATGCGATACCGCCCGTTTCCGTGCTGCCGAATACCTCTAACACGTCGCTCTGAAACTTTGCTTTTGCTTCGAGCGCCGTGGTTTTCATGAGTGGCGCACCACTACTGACCACCAATGCAACCTCACCCTCGCGCAAGCTCAAATTCCCGATTCGCTGGAGATGAGCGGGAGTCGCGATAACCAACCAATTTGAACGCGTCTTCACGGCTCCCTCGATTTGTTCAGGGTACGACCATCGGTACTCGGCAAAGGGCAGGCCCTTTACTAATGGAATCAGTATTCGAAACAGGAAGCCGTATATATGTTGATGGGAAGCGGTACCGCCCACGCAGCCGATTGGGTCAGGAAGAGACCCGATGAGGCATTCAACCTCTGCTTCGAGTTGACTGAAGCTTTTGAAAATAAACTTGGCATCACCGGTTGATCCAGAGGTCGCAAAGTACACGCCATCGATTCGTTGGAACTGATGCTCTGCAAGCTCAGTTGCATCACTCGCATCGTCTGTCCAAACCGAACATCCTGCGTCGATCATCGACTCGACAGTAGCGGTTTGTCCGTCGGGCATAAGTACCACCCCACGCTGCATATCAATTGCCGCAGCGATTCTTCGGACGCATTCGAACGCGGAATCCGTAAAAATCGCAACCGGTGAGTGACCATTTATGAGGCTGCTCGGAATTTCTGCGGGGCCGATTTGCTCACGGTGTCGCAAAATTGCATCGATGATCATAGAAATCTAGTCCTGCCTCGCCTTTACTCGCTGACGAATAAGCCATTCGCCCACAAACAAAACACCCATAATGACATAAGCAATAACGGTGTTATGAAGAATCCATGCATCGACATTACCTGAAACAATCCAAAGTAAGTTAATTAGAGTATTGCCTAAAAAAAACACCACCCAGACCCAAGTGACTCGACGGGTGTATGACACCGCATGATCCGGAAGATCGGGATTCTGAGCGCGAGCGAGCTTTTCAATAACCGGGGTTTTATGCGGCCGGAGTGACAGTCCAAAAAAGATCAGCAGAGCCAAATTGATAACTAAGGGGTATAACAAGGCGCTCACTTGAGGAGCGACTAGGAATGCCGTCGGTATCAGCAAAAAAGCCATCACTATCACTGGCATTCTTAACTGATGGCTTACCAAACTAGTGCTATAAATCCGGCTCACTGCGATGCCCATTAAGGGGATGGCGAACACAAGAGGATGAACCTTACCCCAAAACAGCCATAACGCAATGGGGTAGAGTACCGTAACCAGCGCCGTCCACACTATTGAGCCTTCAGAGTCTCAATCGCGTCTACGACTTCACCGACCGTGCGAACATTCTTGAATTCTTCCGGCGCGACTTTCTTACCCGTCATCTCACGAATTCTAACAATTAAATCAACCGCATCAATTGAGTCGATATCGAGGTCATCGTAAAGCTGCGCTGACTCAACAACATCTTCAGGGTCGACATCAAACATCTCTTCAAAAATGGATTTTAACTCGTCAAGAATTACTTCACGCGACATCTTATTTCTCCGAATAACTGCTGTTAACTTTTTTGCGATGCGACGAGGGCAGCAAGTGCGCTGACACTTGAGAAATGCTGACGCGTTTTTTCAGGCTCTGCCTCTGGGTCAACTCGAACGCCGTAATTTTTTTGCAAGGCCAAACCAAGCTCAAGCGCATCGATGGAATCAAGTCCGAGTCCTTCGACGAAAAGTGGTTCATCGTTATCAATGTCTTCGATCGTCATATCTTCGAGATCGAGTGAATCGATAATTAACTGCTTGATTTCATTTTTTAATGCTTCACTCATCATAGATTCCTTTGTTGAACAACTCAGTCCAGCGCGCTGTCGTTTCTCTTGCAACGCGTGAGCGGCTAGTATCATGAACACTCGCCACTTTCGTTTGACCCTCATACGATAATATTAACACTGGATAACATTTCGGGATACGGTACCAACTCAATTCTTTCGTCAAAAATGCCACTGGCGCATCAATCTTAATAATCGCGACGTGACTCTGCGCACTGATCGCCACGTTAGCCGCTCCGCGGCTTAACACCGAGGGCATTCCTGGTGTAGTTCGAGAGCCCTCGGGGAAAATAATCAATGACTGCCCGCCTCGAACCACAGCGGAACACATCTCGAGCACCTTACTGCCCTGATTGTTGGCGATGTAACCGCAACTCCTAACGAGGACACCCATAAATGGATTCTTCCAAATCGAAGACTTCACCACGCAATTCAACTCGGGAACAAATGCAATCATGACAACCACATCAATGAGTGTTGGGTGATTAGCAATGACCACACTCGGTCTTTCCCGAAGATCCGAGTGAAGTTTTTTCACCCCCTCGAAGCGAATGGTTCCGATACGGGTGAGGTTAATCCATTCAACCAACGTTCGAAAACCCACTCCCACAATGCGCCGACAGAACGTTTGACGGCGGACCTTACCCACTGGAACGAGCCAGCTTAATAGGCACACTAGAGAGAGAATGACAGCCCCTAACCCGAATAATAAGAAGCAAAGCCCCATGTGCAGTACAAACACAAATCTTGCAAAAAAGCCTTTGATGGGTGTTCCAGGTGGTCTCATTTCAGGGTTCCGAATGATCAACAAGCCACCGAAGAAATGACTCGAAATT
>JABXIR010000140.1 GCA_013372965.1 Gammaproteobacteria bacterium | reverse complement strand
AGCGATTGTTGGGCCGGGTTTTCCGCTGTCGAGGACGCCAACAACACCGGTATGAGCAACGCCCGTTTCTACCGAAATTCCAAGTCGATTAAGGTGCTCCGCGACCAACTGTGCGGTGCGAAACTCTCGGTTCGACAGCTCTGGATTGCGGTGGATGTCATGACGCCATTCGATAACGTCCGACTCGATTGCTTCTGCTAACGACTTGGGGTCCTCCGCGGCGTAAGCGAAGTAACTCGATGTAAACGCAAGTGAGAGTATTGCAAGCTTGGGAAGCCTCATGGTGATTCGTCCTTCTTTAGATTGATCGTTCTAGACTAAGGCGAGGAGGTTTTTGAGTAAAGCGTTGTAAGTTGGGTGCGAGATATTGGATACTATCCAATCAGCTTAAAAGCGTGAAAACGTTCATGTTTTACGATGAAAGACCGCGCTGTAGTTATCAAACCGTGCATTCGCGCTGGCTTAATGCCCATGCGACATAAATAATGAACAATCAATTAAGAGCACTGCGAACACTATGAAAAACCAAAAAGGCTTTACATTAATCGAGTTGATGCTGGTGGTTGTCATCCTAGGGGTGATCGCCTCGATCGCGTATCCAAGCTATGAAGATTATCGGATTCGTACGTATCGCACTGCCGCGCAGCAATACATGCTCGAGTTGGCGTCTGCTCAGCAGCAGTATTTAATGGACAATCGAAGCTACACGGCGACTATTGCCGATCTGGGTGTTAATGCCCCAGATTCAATTTCAGGCCTTTACTCGGTGGCGATTGCGGTTACGACTGCGCCACCAGGTTTCACTATTACCGCGACGGCGTCAGGCAGCCAAGAGTCAGATGGCGATCTAACCCTGACACACCTAGGGGTTAAATCTCCTGCGGGCAAGTGGTAACTCACCATGAATAGTCAGCGAGGATTTACACTCATCGAGTTGCTGATCGTTGTAACGATTGCCGGCGTAATCGCGGCAATTGCACTTCCAGCGTTTGACCGGGTAATCACTCGAAACGGGCTCAGCAGCGCCGTGGTTCAGTTTCAGGCTGCATTATCCACTGCGCGTTCGGAGGCCATCAAACGACGTGCCGATGTGTTTGTCGTGCCAAACGGCTCAGCAACGACGGATTGGGGTAAGGGTTGGGCGGTCGTCACTGATAGCTCAGTTGGTTACTCTGACTGTAACTCTGCTACTCCCGATGCTGCCTGTGTGTTTGTGAGCGAGCCATACGATGATGTTACCGTTACGGCCTCTTTTGCGAGCATCACGATCGGGAGTAATGGTCGGTCAAATGTCGCCTCCGATGCGACAACTGCCGACGATGTATTTATTTTTTGCCCTGCCTCACCGCCTTCGTCGTTTAAGGCATCGAGAGTAACACTGCTTTTAGCGGGTGGGTCAAAGGTAGAGACGGGGGCTGATTGCACATGAGGTCAGACAAAGGCTTTAGCTTACTCGAATTCTTAGTCGCACTGTTTCTCACTGCTGTGGCTATTCTGGGTTTCTTTTCACTACAATCGCGTACTCAGTTGTCGACGCTTGAAGTCATGCAGCGTGACGAGGCGCTTCGGATTGCACGCAACATGGTTGAGCTTATTCAGGCGAACCCCGAGGTAGCGGATTGTTTTGCGTTCTCAAGTTACGGTGTTGACTATCTTGGCACTGGCTACACGGGTGGTTCCGTATCCTGCGCTGCATTCGGGACTAACGAAACGCGCTCGCGGCCTGAAACCGACTTGGTGCGTTGGAATTTGATGCTACAAGGCTTCGGAGAGCGTTCGTCTTCGAATGAGGCCATTGGTTCACTCGTCGATGCGCGAGGATGTGTTTACGGTCCAGCGGATGTTTATGACTCAGCTGGTAACCTCGTTTCAAGTACCGATTTTTATGAGGTCGTTGTTGTATACCAGGGCGCCTCGGGAACGGTCGTTCCATCTACTCCTTGTGGCCAAGGGCTATACGGCACGGATACCTTTCGACGTGCCGTCCGTCTGTACGTGCGACTAGCGGAGTTAGATTCATGAAACATCTTAAAGGTCTAACGCTGATTGAGCTCCTGATTACCCTGGCATTGGGCTCCGCGCTCATGGCGGTGGTTATTAATGTCTATCTTTCGGGTGTTAATACCAACGCAAAGTTGGCTACGAGTGTCCGTCTATCAGAAGAGGGTGCGTTTCTGTCAAATCACCTGCATGAAGAAGTGGAGATGGCGGGGTACTACGGGTTGCTCGACGACTACACGTTGAATACTCCGGCCGCGATTCCTAATCCTTGTGATGCCTCCTGGGTACCTACAAGCGCAGCGCTCGAGCAACTGATGGCACTTCCGGTGCTGGGAGTCAACAATGCGTCGACGGGCACGGCTTGTCGAGGCTATGCGGTTAAGGAAGGGCAGGATATCCTAATGTTGGTGCGTGTTGCGACTCAGCCTACCGATATCTCACTGGCAACTGCAGCCAATTATTACTTACAGGCAAGCCCAGTGAATTATGTGATCGATACGGGGGCGAATACGTCGTCGTTTAATCTCACCGAATATGGTCTGTCCACGCTTTTACCGCTCCACGAATTTATTGTGTCGATCTATTTTGTCGATGTGAATGATCGTCTAAATCGATTGAAGTTAGCCGGCTCGACTTTTGTGTTGGAACCACTGGTTGAGAATGTCGATGTATTTCAGGTCGACTACGGTGTCGATCGCTCGGGAGACGGCGCTCCAAATGAGACGGTTGTTGGGGCGGGAGACGCCTATGTATCCTCGTTGAGTACCATTGCTGATTGGCAAAATGTCGTGGCCGTGAATACCTATGCGATTCTGCGAGCCGAGCGGGTAACGACGGGATATACCGACGACCGAACCTATTTAACAGGGCGAGCGGGTTACGTGGGCCCCTACTCAGACGCGTTTAAGCGCCGCTTGGTCGCGAATCGATTACAACTCGTTAATGTAGCAATGAGGCGACAATGAATAAACAGTCAGGAGCCGTACTGTTGGCATCGCTGGTAATTGTAGCGTTGCTGGCGTTTTTATCGGTGAGTTTTATCTATCGAACGCAAACATCGCAACAGCTGGTGGTTTCGTATCAAGATCGTGTCGCGACCGAGCAAGTGGCGAAAAACGTCATTGAGTACGTGTTGTCGGACGTCGACAACCTAGTCTT
>JABXIR010000187.1 GCA_013372965.1 Gammaproteobacteria bacterium | reverse complement strand
GAATGCCTCCCGCCAACATGTGGTTTCGGTTGAATAATAAATGGTGGGCTGTAATGGTTGCCGCGAGATTGCTTGGCCCGTTCATGACGAATTCGACGGCATCCTTGGTCGTGATGTGCTCAAGTACGACTTTCAGCGTCGGGAAGGTGTCTACGATGTCCTTTAAGTAGGTCTTCAGGAATTCCGCTTCACGATCAAAAATATCAATATCGGCGTGGGTAACTTCTCCATGCACCAACAACTTGATGTTATGTTTAGCCATCGCCTCAAATACAGGGTACATTGCCTTGATATCGGTAACTCCAGAGTCGGAGTTGGTCGTAGCGCCAGCCGGATAAAGTTTCCCAGCGTGAATGATCCCAGTATTTGCTGCCTCGATAATGTCGTCTACCGTCGTCGAATTCGTTAGGTAAAGCACCATGAGAGGCTCAAAGTTTGGATTTGGATTAGCGTCTTGGATTCGCTGGTAGTACGCTTGTGCGCGCTCTGCGTTGGTGACCGGAGGGGTTAGGTTCGGCATCACGATTGCGCGAGCCATATACTTTGCCGTATCTGGAACCGTCATGGTTAAGGCGTCGTTGTCGCGGAAGTGTAAGTGCCAGTCGTCAGGGCGCGTGATCGTGAGCTTCATGAGGCTATCCTATTCATGTTTTCGCTGTATTCTAACTGAAAAATGCGAGCGTGGGACTCCAAACTTTCACGTATAAGCTACCAGTTCCTGGTGAATTAACCTGAAGTTATGGCTAGTAGAGCTAAACTTCATTGGAATGCGCGGATCGATAAGCGTATGTTGCACAATAGAATTGACCGTCAAAACTTCTTTACTGGATATAAGAAATGTCAGAAACAAAAAAGATTGTACTCGCGTATTCCGGAGGCTTAGATACCTCGGTAATCGTAAAATGGCTTCAGGAAACCTATGGCTATGAGGTAGTTACGTTCACCGCAGACATTGGGCAGGGCGAAGAGGTAGAACCAGCGCGTGCCAAAGCGGAAGCGCTCGGTGTCAAAGAGATTTATATCGAAGATCTGCGCGAAGAGTTTGCTCGTGATTACGTTTTCCCAATGTTCCGTGCTAACGCTATCTATGAAGGAGAATACCTTCTCGGCACCTCAATCGCTCGCCCACTAATCGCCAAACGTTTGGTGGAGATTGCGCAGCAAGTTGGCGCAGGAGCAATTTCCCACGGCGCAACAGGTAAAGGTAATGATCAGGTGCGTTTTGAGCTCGGTGCCTACGCTTTAATGCCAGGTGTAGAGGTAGTAGCCCCTTGGCGTGAGTGGGATTTGAACTCTCGTGAGTTGCTGATGGCGTATTGTGAGGAGCACAATATTCCCGTTGAAATGAAGCGAGGTAAGAAATCGCCTTACTCAATGGATGCAAACTTGCTACATATTTCTTACGAGGGCGGCAATCTCGAAGATCCATGGTGGGAAGCAGAAGAGGATATGTGGCGCTGGTCGGTTGCACCCGAGGCAGCACCGGATCAGCCTCTGTATTTAGAGCTTACTTACGAAAAAGGGGACATTGTAGCGATTGATGGCAAAGCTATGTCTCCTGCTACCGTCATGGAGTATTTAAATGAGGTCGGTGGTGAACATGGTGTAGGGCGCCTAGATATCGTTGAGAACCGCTATGTGGGTATGAAGTCGCGCGGTTGTTACGAGACGCCTGCAGGCACGATCATGTTGAAGGCACATCGAGCGATCGAATCACTAACACTCGATCGCGAAGCAGCGCATCTTAAAGACGAGCTGATGCCGAAATATGCCAAGCTCATTTACAACGGCTATTGGTGGTCACCAGAGCGGGAAATGCTTCAAGCCGCTATCGATCAGAGTCAGGCGAACGTGTCCGGCGATGTCCGAGTGAAACTGTATAAAGGTTCCGTATCGGCCGTGGGTCGTCGCAGTGAACAGTCTTTGTTTGACGAACGCATAGCGACCTTTGAGGCGGATGAGGGTGCCTACAATCAGAAAGACGCGGAAGGGTTTATTAAGCTGAATGCGCTGCGCCTAAAGATCGCAGCCCTAAAGCGTCGGTAACGCCGTGTTTGTGATTAAAAAATAACCATTAAGACCCAGCTTTGACTGGGTCTTAATGTAATTATTGTTGATTGCGAAATTTTTTTTAAATATGGCGCCGCGAGGGGTTTCTATCTATAACTTAGTTGTGGCATCATTACCTATGTAAAAGCCGTAAAAATAATGTGGTTATTTGAATCGAGCAGAATTTCGGTAATCCACTAAACTGGTTTTCAACGAATTTGTATTGTACGCAATGAAAATTCGCACTTACTTCTTGTGACTGAGATTGGAAATAACTTATGAGCACTTCTCACGCAGCAACGGGACCAATCGACTATAGCTTTAAAGTCGTTCGCTATTTTTCGATTATGACCGTGGTATGGGGTATTGTTGGTATGGCAGTCGGTGTACTCATCGCTGCACAACTTTACTGGCCTGAGCTAAACATTGGACCTTATCTTCACTTCGGACGTCTTCGTCCTCTTCACACAAATGCTGTTATTTTCGCGTTCGGCGGTTGTGCCTTGATGGCAACGTCGTTTTACGTCGTTCAGCGTACGAGTCAGGCGAAGCTGTTTGCAGAGCCGCTTGCGTGGTTTGTGTTCTGGGGTTGGCAGGCAGTGATCTTAGCGGCAGCGATCACGCTTCCGCTCGGTCTGACATCGTCTAAAGAGTACGCAGAGCTAGAATGGCCAATCGATATTTTGATTACCATCGTCTGGGTTGCTTACGCCGTGGTGTTCTTCGGTACAATTCTCAAACGAAGAGTAGAGCATATTTATGTTGCGAACTGGTTCTTCGGGGGCTTTATCTTGACGGTGGCTGTTCTGCACATCGTTAACAACCTCGAAATGCCTATTTCACTCTTCAAATCCTATTCGATCTACAGTGGTGCGACCGATGCGATGATCCAGTGGTGGTACGGCCACAACGCAGTAGGTTTCTTCTTGACGGCGGGCTTCCTCGGAATTATGTACTACTTCGTTCCGAAGCAAGCAGAGCGTCCAGTTTACTCGTATCGTCTATCGGTGGTTCACTTTTGGGCACTGGTTGGAATTTATATTTGGGCAGGTCCACACCACCTACACTACACCGCACTACCAGATTGGGCGCAGTCGCTCGGTATGGTGATGTCGTTAATTCTTCTGGCGCCAAGCTGGGGTGGTATGATTAACGGTGTAATGACACTGTCTGGTGCGTGGCACAAGTTGCGTACCGATCCGACGCTTCGTTTCCTTGTGGTATCTCTATCGTTCTACGGTATGTCTACCTTTGAAGGTCCGATGATGGCGATTAAAACGGTCAATGCTCTATCACACTACACAGACTGGACGATCGGTCACGTTCACTCAGGTGCTCTCGGCTGGGTTGCAATGGTTTCGATTGGTGCGCTCTACCATTTGATTCCGCGTCTTTACGGTATGACTGAGATGTACTCTAAAGAACTCATTAACACGCATTTCTGGTTAGCAACGATTGGTACGGTTCTTTACATCGCGTCGATGTGGGTTAACGGTATCACTCAGGGCCTTATGTGGCGCGCATTCAACGAAGATGGCACTTTGACCTACAGCTTCATCGACTCGGTGGTCGCAAGTGGTCCAGGTTACTTCGTTCGTTTCCTTGGCGGTGCCTTGTTCCTAACCGGCATGTTGGTCATGTTCTACAACATGTACCGCACCATTAAAATGGGTACCCCGGCTGATACCGGGCGTCTACCAGCAACCGAAGCGCAAGCAGCATAAGGGGGTCGGCAATGAATCATTCAATCGTTGAAAAGAACATTGGATTAATGGTCGTCCTCGTTGTGGGTATGATCAGTTTTGGTGGCTTGGTACAGATTGTGCCGCTGTTTTTCCAAGAAGAAACAACTCAGCCAATCGACGGCCTTGAGCCCTGGACAGCACTCCAGCTTGAAGGTCGCGACATATACATTCGTGAGGGGTGTAATACCTGTCACTCACAAATGATCCGTCCTCTTCGTGGTGAAACCGAGCGTTACGGTCACTACTCGGTAGCAGGCGAGTCGGTATACGAATACCCATTCCTTTGGGGTTCTAAACGCACAGGTCCTGACCTGGCGCGTGTCGGCGGCAAGTATTCCGATGAATGGCACCGTGCGCACATGTATAACCCGCGTGACGTGGTTCCTCAATCGAACATGCCAGCGTTCCCTTGGTTGTTCGAAAATGAACTAACCGGTGAGCACACTGCGCGCAAGTTAGAAGTGCTTCAAGGTTTTGGCGTACCTTACACCGATGAGCAAATTGCGAATGCTCGCTCAGAAGTTGAAGGTAAAAAAGAAATCGATGCACTCGTGGCATATCTGCAAGGCTTGGGTCTTGTCTTGAGTGAAAGAAGGTAATTGAAAATGGATCAAGGCACCCTACAAGGGCTCGGAACCGTATTCGCGTTCATCGCCATGATTGCAATTTTTGCGTGGGCATTCAGTAAGAATCGCAAAAAAGACTTCGATGAAGCTGCGAACTTACCGTTTGCCGACGAGCCAAACGATTTGAAGGAAGGGAAAGACAATGAGTAATTTTTGGAGTGCGTGGATCATCATCCTGACCAGCGTTTTCCTAGTGATTCAGGCGTGGATTTTGTTCTCAAACCGCAAGACCCCGCGTATCAATCAGGATCCAGATGACCCAACAACAGGCCACGAGTTCGATGGGATTTCTGAACTCGAGAATCCGATGCCGCGTTGGTGGTTCGGACTCTTCGTGGGAACATTTGTGTTCGGAATAGGTTATCTGATCGTGTACCCAGGCATGGGTAGTTACCAAGGCCTATTTGGCTGGACTCAGGTAAATCAGTGGGAAGCAGCCCAAGAGCAAGCCGACGAAAAGTACGGCGCGGTTTTGGCCCAGTACATGGAGTACTCTGTCGAAGAGCTCGTGAATAACGAAGCGGCTCAACAGACCGGTTCTCGCTTATTCGCAAACAACTGTGAAGTGTGTCACGGTCCAGGTGGTGGCGGTAACTACGGTTTCCCTAACCTGTCGGATGATGATTGGATCTGGGGTGGTGAGCCCGATCAGATTGTCTTCACTTTGAATAACGGTCGCGTTGCGGCGATGCCGGCGTGGAGTGCGGCGTTGGGTGAATCGGGTATTAACGACGTCACCGAACACCTTCTAACGTTCACTGGTCGTAGCACGGATGCGGAAGCAGCTGCTCGCGGTGAATCTCAGTTCGGAATGTTCTGTGCAGCTTGTCATGGTGCGGATGCGAAAGGTAATCATTTATTAGGTGCGCCTAATCTTACTGATGAGATATGGCTTTACGGCGGCAGCGCGGACAGCATCAAGCATACGTTGCGTAACGGTCGAGCGGGTGTGATGCCGAAGTTCGGTGATACACTCAGCGAGGAGCAGATTCACTTGCTTGCTGGCTACGTTTACGGACTCTCGCGCCAGTAACCAGGCGACTGTGCTCGTTTAAATGTAAAAAGCGGCCTGATAGCGCCGCTTTTTTTTGGTCAGAATCTTAAACTCTACAAAGCAGCGAACGTATACTGTATACATTCCAGTTTTACCTGTGTGAGGTGGTTTTAATGGGTGATCGAATCCCTGCTCATAACGAAGATACTCAGTACGTTAATCTTGCAGGCATGCACGATAAGGTTTACAACCGCCACGTAACTAGTGGGCGTTTTCTAAAGCTCCGTCGATTACTCGTTTGGCCACTGTTACTTGGCTATTTTCTTACACCTTGGTTTGAAATAGCGGGTCGTCAAGCGATGCTCTTCGATCTTCCGGAGCGCAAGTTTCATATTTTCTGGGCGACGTTCTATCCCCAAGATGGTTTTTTACTGGCTTGGTTGTTGATCATTTCAGCGTTT
>JABXIR010000267.1 GCA_013372965.1 Gammaproteobacteria bacterium | reverse complement strand
TTTTTGTAATGTCACGTTATCGATAGCGTGCGTTCGTGCACTTAAGTCAGCATCCTGCTGCTCCACACTAAACAATGCAGAAACCGTGCCAACTTTATTCGAGTTCGACCAAAAAACCTCCAGCCTAAATAAAAACGTGCCCTCCAGAGCATTGCGGCTTTTTGAAGTCCCAGCAGATTTGCACCACGCACCGAAATTGCGCACCGATAACGAGCAATTAATTCCCCTTTTTAGGGCGGCAATCACGAGGCGTTTTCTGGTACAGTTAACCCATCAACGAATGAGGCAACCCCATGCAAGACGAACTCAATAAACTCACGCAGCAATTGTCCAAACTGTTCGACAATCAAATCGCTAGCGACACCGAACAACACGTCCACCAGTTGGTGCAAAGCTATATTCAAAAAATGGGATTCGTATCTCGAGAAGAATTTGACGCGCAAAGCGCCGTTCTTCAGAGAAGTCGCGAAAAACTCAAGCAGCTCGAGCAACGCCTAGATACGATCGAACGCAACCGCTAAGCTATGTCGGCGATCGCAACCGTTCTAACTCGAGCGATCGACGGTGTCGACGCAGTGAAGGTATCTGTCGAGGCACACATCGTGAACGGTTTGCCGGGTGTCGTTTTAGTGGGGCTTCCCGAGGCGGCCGTTAAAGAGTCTCGCGAGCGAGTTCGCAGCGCACTGATTAGCTCAGGGTTTAACTTCCCACAACGAAAGATCATTCTTAATCTCGCACCCGCCGACTTGCCAAAACAAGGCGGTCGTTATGACCTTGCGATTGCGATCGCGGTTCTCATTGCCAGCAATCAAATTGATGGAGACCGATGTGCTCAGTTCGAATTTTTAGGAGAACTGGCTCTCGACGGTTCGCTTCGACCCGCATCAGGTACTCTAGCCGCAGCAATTGAGGCTCATTCGAACAACCGCGCGCTCATTTGCAGCGAACAAGCAAACGACCCAGCATGCTTAAGCGACGGTACCACGTGGCACGCTAAATCACTGAGGTCGGTAACCGACTTCATCGAGACCAAGGGCCAGCTCGTTAGGCTTCAGCAACAAACGACACACAGCCACAACGATCAGCTCGACTTAAATGAAGTCATCGGGCAAAGCCATGGAAAGCGAGCGCTTACATTGGCAGCCGCTGGCAGACACCACCTGCTTATGTCTGGAACACCCGGCAGTGGGAAATCAATGCTCGCACATCGACTATCCGGTATTCTTCCCGACTGCAGCATGACACAGGCTCTAGAAATTCAGCGAATCTACTCGATCACTCAGCGACAGCACCCGTTCTCTACCCGCCCATTTCGAGCGCCGCATCACAGTGCATCGACCGCAGCGCTTGTCGGTGGTGGCAATCCACCGCAGCCTGGCGAAATTACCTTGGCTCACGAGGGGGTATTGTTTCTTGATGAACTTGCAGAATTCTCAAGGGCCACGCTCGACAATCTGCGGGAGCCGCTTGAGGCGCACAAGATCCAAATCTCACGCGCTGGTCGTAGTGTTGTGTTTCCCGCAAATTTCCAACTTGTTGCTGCCACCAACCCATGTCCGTGCGGCTATGCAGGAACACCTCAATGTCGGTGCACCAATGCGGAAACCCAACGTTATCAGGCTCGACTCTCCGGCCCGTTAATGGATCGATTCGATCTGCACGTTGAACTGCGTAACTTAGATCTGAATGAACTGAAAAGCACGGCCACCACGGATCGCACTTTGGGAGAGTCCGCAGCGGTCAGGCAGCGCGTCATTGACGCTCAGCAAAAACAATTACAGCGCCAAAGTAAGCTCAACGGTGAACTCAGCAAACGTGAGCTGAATCACTTCTGCCCACTTAGCAGCTCTCAACATCAATGGCTCGCCACCCTATGCGAGAAAAAGCAGTGGAGCTTGCGAGCATGGGATCGTATACATCGAGTGGCACAAACGATTAGTGACTTAAACAACGAGACTCGCATCAGCGATGACGCCCTTAAAGAAGCCACGTTATTTAGGCGCTCAGGGCTATCGACGCGCGGCTAAGGCTTCGCACCACAGGTAAATCGAATCGCAAAGCCGTAGTGACACGTTCACCAGATTTTCAGAGAACTCATTGTGACCGTGATCACCCGCAGCATTACTCACCACTTTCAAGCCCGACGCTTGGTAACCGAATTCATCAGCATATTGTGCAATTGCCGCGAGCTCCATTTCTTTGGCTATCGCCCCCGAGGCTTCAAGTCGTGTTTGGCAGCGAGGGGATAAATCGAGACTGTGACCGGTGGCGACAATGCCGCGGTGAACCTCCGGCTGTTGGTTCAAAAGCTCACATTCGTAAAGAGGATAAGCGCCTTGCGAATATCCCGAAAACGCATCAAGAGGCACTCGATGATCGTAATAACTCGCAATTGGGCCCGCACTAATTAAGTCGCCCACTCGAAGTCGCGGATCAAAAGCACCGCAGGTCCCAGCGGAAATCAACCAACTCGTATTGAACTCGCTTACGGCAGTGTGTGCCGCTAGCATCGCAGCCTCTGTGCCGATTCGATCGCAGTGAAAACGCTGACTTTCACCGCAGCAAATTACCCCGAACGCAACTCCCGCAATCGAGAACTCATATAACACCATGGGGCCGACGCGCTTTATTTCGTGGGCATTGGTTCGGTCGAGTAAGGAGACCGCCTCGGCATGCATGGCAAACAGAAAAACAGCTTGGGTGCGAACGTTCATTCAGCGACTCCTCTAAAACAATTCACCTAATCATACAAAAATCTGTGAGGTTACTCAGCAAAACTTGTTACAATCGTGCGATTAGAAAGAAGGTAGTTTTAACACGTGAACAAACTCAATCCACGTCAAAGCGAAGCCGTAAAATACATCGACGGCCCACTATTGGTTCTCGCAGGCGCGGGGTCTGGAAAAACCAGTGTTATTACTCAGAAGATTGCCTACCTGATCGATCAATGCGGCTATCAGGGCCGACAAATCGCAGCGGTCACGTTCACTAACAAAGCCGCTCGTGAAATGAAAGAACGCGTGAGAAGCTTGGTCGATAAACAAAAGTGCCGCGGCCTACTCGTTTGCACGTTCCATACACTGGGTCTAAACATTATCCGTAAAGAGCTCAGTACCCTCGGCTTTAAACCGGGCTTTTCAATATTTGATCAGTCCGACGCCCATGCGTTGATCAAAGAGCTTCTGTACAAAGACAGCGATATCGACTCAGATCACGTCGATATGCTGCAAAATATGATTTCCAAATGGAAGAACGAACTGATTTCACCCGAAGACGCTATGGCGCAAGCGAGCAGCGGTGGCGAACAACAGTTGGCCGCAGTCTATGAGCGTTACACTCAGGCACTTAAGGCCTACAACGCGCTCGACTTCGACGACCTTATCTTGCTCCCCGTCCAACTATTCAGAAAGCGTCCCGATATCCTTGAACGCTGGCAACGAAGCCTGCGCTACTTACTCGTTGACGAATATCAAGACACCAACGGCGCCCAGTACGAGTTGGTGAGAAGTTTGCTCGGCGACCGAAAAGGTTTAACCGTTGTTGGCGATGATGATCAGTCGATTTACGCGTGGCGTGGCGCCCGACCCGAGAACATATCTCAACTTAACAAAGATTACCCCGACCTCCATGTCGTTAAGCTTGAGCAAAACTATCGATCGACTGGCTGCATCCTGAAAGCCGCTAACACGTTAATCGACAACAACCCACACGAGTTTAACAAGCGGCTTTGGAGTGACATGGGCTTCGGCGATCCGATTCGGGTCATTCGAACACCTAACGATGAGGCGGAATGTGAGCGAGTTGCCACTGAGATTCTCGATCAGCGCTTACGAATGGGATGTAAGTACAAAGACTTTGCCATCTTGTATCGCGGCAACCATCAGTCGCGAACTCTTGAGCTGAAGCTGCAGCAGTTCCAAGTGCCCTACACCATTTCTGGCGGCACGAGCTTTTTCTCACGCCAAGAAGTGAAAGATATGCTCGGATACTTACGCCTGATGGTTAATCCCAATGATGACAACGCCTTTCTACGAATCATCAACACGCCCAGGCGTAAGATCGGACCTACGACGCTAGAAAAACTTGGTTTGTTTGCTCAATCCGAAGAACTGAGTCTGTTCGATGCGTGTAATCACCCAAATCTGAGACACGTGTTGCCGCCCGACGCTCACACACGGCTAACTGAATTTCACGATTGGATGCTGGTATTACTCGAACAAGCCGAGAACGATGATCCGATCAAAGCCGTTGAGAAAATGGTCACCGAGTCGGAATACGAAGGCTGGCTTCATCAAAATGCGTCATCTCCCAACGTCGCGGAACGCCGCATGCAAAATGTACACGCCCTCGTTGGCCAACTGAAACAGACCCTTGAGTGGCTTCAAGAGGATAACGAAGACGCAGGGCTTCAAGCCGTCATTAACCGACTTCTGCTTCGCGACATGCTCGAACAACAAGAAGAAGAGGATGATAGCGACCGAGTTCAGTTGCTTACAGTTCACGCTTCTAAGGGTCTTGAATACCCTCACGTCTACATCATTGGCTGGGAAGAAGAATTACTTCCGCATCGCTCATCGATTGAAGAAGGTAATGTCGAGGAAGAACGTCGCCTCGCTTACGTGGCGATTACTCGTGCAAAACGGACGCTAACCCTCACGATGGCCGCGAAGCGAAAGCAGTTTGGCGACTGGACCACTTGTAATCCTTCGCGCTTCCTTGAGGAGATGCCTCAGGAAGATCTCGTAAAAATTGGCTTCGGTGGCGAAGCAGACAAGGCTTTGAATAAGGCTCGTGGCCGTGAGACCTTGGCCTCTCTAAAAGACCTACTGGGCCGCTAGAATGCGTTGAATACAATATAAAAACACTCACTCAACGTGCGTTCAGATCGGCTTCATATGTAATTCATTCAACATATATGGTTTGAGCTCAATCTATGCCATTATATATGGCATGAAAAATTTTAAACGTACGCTCAAAAATCCCGTTTTTTTCGTCTCTAGTATTCTCCTGTTTGCGCTCGTGGCACTCGCCTCGATCGCCCCCGGTGCAACCGAATCGTTATTTAGCTCAATCCAGGAACGCATCGTTGGCAACGCTGGCTGGTTCTACGTTCTAACCGTGGCTATCATCTTGCTTTGCACTTTGTATTTAGGGTACAGCCGTTTCGGAGAAATTAAGCTCGGCCCAGACCACAGCCAACCAGACTACAGCCTGCCCTCTTGGTTTGCGATGCTATTCTCTGCTGGCATCGGAATTGGTTTATTGTTCTTTGGTGTTGCAGAACCCGTTATGCACTACCTCAATCCACCCAAAGGCGAACCAGGCGATATTCATGCAGCGAAGGAAGCGCTTAATTTAACTTTCTTCCACTGGGGTCTCCATGCTTGGGCCATTTACGCCATTGTCGGTTTGGCACTGGCTTACTATGGCTATCGTCACGGCGCACCACTTACATTGAGGTCGACGCTTTACCCACTTCTTGGCAAACGTATTTATGGTCCGATTGGCGATTCCGTCGACATCTTTGCCGTTCTGGGTACCATTCTTGGCGTGGCCACCTCATTGGGCTATGGCGTGTCGCAAATTAACGCCGGTCTCGGCTATCTCATCGACTTACCAGAGTCGACGCTCACCCAGTTAGTGATTATTGTAGTGATTACCGCCTGCGCCATGATCTCAGTGATGTCAGGCCTCGACAAAGGCATTCGACGCTTATCAGAGATCAACATGATTCTTGCGTTGGCGCTTTTGCTGTTTGTGATCGTGCTGGGTTCCACCGTTCACATCATCCAAATGATCGTACAAAATACCGGCAACTACTTGTCACAACTTGTCGAAAAAACGTTCAATCTTTACGCCTATGACCCAACAGACTGGATGGGCGGCTGGACGATCTTCTATTGGGGGTGGTGGATTTCGTGGTCACCGTTTGTCGGCATGTTCATCGCAAGAATTTCGCGAGGACGAACCATCCGTCAATTTGTGAGCGGTGTGCTATTCGTGCCAGCAGGATTCACCTTCATCTGGATGACTACGTTTGGCAACTCCGCAATCGACATCATCAACAATGAGGGCATGGCGCTCGCCAATGCGATCGATGAAAACAACGCCGTTGCACTTTTTAAATTTTTAGAGCATTTCCCAATGACCGAGTTTATCTCTGGAATCTGTGTCGTAATGATCGTGATCTTTTTTGTCACGTCTGCAGATTCAGGGGCATTGGTCGTGAATATGTTATCTAGCGGTGGCAACGACAATACACCAACCTGGTTGCGTGTTTATTGGACCTCTATGATCGGGTTTATCGCGGGCATGCTACTGGTGTCGGGCGGACTGGGCGCACTTCAGACGGCGACCATAGCAAGTGCGTTTCCTTTCGCCATCATTTTGCTATTTGTCACGGCAGCTCTAATTAAATCACTGCGAATAGACCTGATTAAGAAACAAACGATTGGCCAAAATGCAGTCAACGGAGCTCTAGTCAATCTAAACTCTGCACAAGTTCATTGGCATGAGCGACTCGATACGATTACTCAATTACCAAAGGCAAAGGCCGTTGAGCAGTTTATAGAAACGACCGTGAAACACGCCTTAGATAAAGTCGCCGAGCGCATGAACAAACTTGGCTTTGATGCCAATGTCGAAACACGCCAGCGCTCTTGCTCAATTACTGTCGGTCATGGCCCTGAAATCGATTTTCTCTATCTTGTGAAATTGCGCTACCTCGACCGTCCGGACTTTGGTGGAGTGCACCGCCACACAAAGAGCGACGAACAAAATGAAGTCTATTTCCGAGCAGACGTATACCTTCGTGAAGGCGGTCAGGATTATGATCTGATGGGCTTTAGTGAAGAGGCGATTATCAACGATGTGATCGATCAATACGAACGACATCGCCAGTTCCTCGACATCATTCGGTAGTGTCGACGAAAAAAAAGGGCTTCCAATGGGAAGCCCTTTTTATATGCCGATACAAAAAACTTACTGAGAGTTTTCTATCATGTAGTCGATCGCTCCATGGATTTCGTCGTCTGAACAATCCATGCAAAGACCTTTAGGCGGCATTGCGTTGATACCATTGATCGCATTGCTGTAAAGGGTTTCTAGACCTTTATCGCTTAAACGTGCGGACCAATCTGCTGCATCACCGAACTTCGGTGCACCGCTTACGCCCGACGCGTGACACGCCCCACATGACGCTGTGTACACTTGCTCACCCGTGCGTGGCTCTTTAGGGCCCGCTGCAACCGGTGCTGCGGCACACGGATCGCCTGCTACACAGATGCTAGAAACCGGAGCGGTACGCTCAGCAATTGCGTCGTTGATTTCATCAGCAGAGACCGCCGCTGCGCCAAAACTTAAAGCCACACCTGTGACGATCTGAACGATATATTTCACAATACTATCCTCTTAAACCGGATTTCCCATTAACAGTAGGGAGATTATAACCCCATTTGCTTTTTATACGCCATGCTTTGTCAGTAAGTTTAATCGGACGTGATTCGACCGTCTTCAGGGCTCCCTTTAAAACGTTCACGCGCACGCTGAATCACGGCGAAGAATACTGGGATAAGCACCGTACCAATCACTAACGCCGCCATCATGCCAGAAAATACGGTTAAACCAAGCGAACGCTGAGAGAACATCCCCGCGCCCGACGCAATGACTAACGGGATAATCCCCAAAATAAACGAAATCGCGGTCATACACACGGCTCGGAATCTTAGCTTAGCGCCCGTCTCAGCTGCTTGAAGAATGCTGTCGCCCGCGTTTTCTCGTCGCTCTCTCGCAAACTCCACGATGAGAATGGCGTTCTTCGCCGCCATACCGATGAGTAGAACTAATCCCACCTGCGCATACAAACTCAATTTATTGACACCGAGGAATATACCAATCGTGTATAAGCCTGCAAAGGCACCAAAGATGGCAATGGGTACCACTAAGATGATTGCAATTGGAATACTCCAACTTTCATATTGCGCCACAAGGAATAGGTAAATAAATACCGTCGCAAGTGCGAAGGCGATGATGGCCATATTGCCCGCCTTAGACTGCTGGAACGTCATGCCAGTCCATTCAGTTTGGTAACCATCCGGAAGGTGTTCGGCAGCGATTCGTCGCAACTCGGCCATACCTTCACTGGTCGCAACGCCCCCTGCGAGGCTAATTCGAACCGGCGCACTTCGAAACGCATTGTGCCGCGTGACCACATCAGGACCCAAGATTGGTTCAATTTCAACGAGCGCGCCCATCGGCACCATCGCACCACTCGACGAACGTACTTCGATATTCTGGATATCCTCAAGTTGGTCACGGTAGATGTCTTCAGCCTGCATCATCACGCGATAGGTTTGACCGAAGAGGCTAAAGTCGTTGATGTACGAGCTTCCCATATTGGTTTGTAACGCGGCGAATACATCGGTCAGCGCAACGCCCATGCTCTTGGCCTTGTCTCGGTTGAGGTCGATAAGGTACTGCGGGACGTTCGCGCGGAAGGACGTGCTCGCGTTTGCAATTAGAGGTGATTGATTAGCCTCTGCGACAAACGCCTGAATATTACCAGCAAGCTCTTCATAACTTCCTCCAGTGGTATCCTGAATCATCATTTCGATACCACCGACCGTCCCCATACCCGGTAATGTGGGTGGCGGGAAAAAGAAGATTTCGGCTTCAGGAATTTCCTCAGAAGCACGTTCCATCAAGCGCATGCCAATCATTGCAGAGAGGTTTTCGTAACCCGGGCGCTCATCCCAAGGGGTTAACACGATAAATCCCGCACCGGCGTTGCTTTGCACCGCGCCATTAAACAAAGAGAAACCCGTAATCGTGGTCGCCGATTCAACCATCGGTTCGTCGCTAATGATGTCTTCAAGAACCTGCATCACCTCTTCGGTTCGAGTAATCGTCGCCGCATCGGGGAGCTGCGCGTTAAGCATCAACACACCTTTGTCTTCGTAGGGAACGAAGTCGCTTGGTAAGATACGCGTGAGTATTATCAATCCCGCTATGACAACGACGAAAAAAATGCCAACGCGTTTTGTCTTACCAAGAAAGTTCGCCACCGCATTCGAGTAACCGTTGGTTACGCGGTCGAATACGTTATTAAACTTCGCGAACCATGCTGCCTCGTTCACGCCTTGCTTAAGCACGATGCTCGCAAGCGCGGGGCTGAGGGTAAGCGCGTTAATTGAGGAAATCACCACGGCGACACAGATCGTCACGGCGAACTGGTTGTACATGATTCCAGTGATACCAGGAAGCATTGCTGTAGGCACAAACACAGCGAGAAGAACCAGAGTTGTCGCGATGATTGCTCCCGACACTTCCTCCATGGTTTTGGTCACTGCTTGCTTTGCCGTCAAATTGGGGTCTTCCGCCATATGACGGTCAGTATTTTCAACCACCAAAATCGCGTCATCAACCACAATACCGATCGCGAGGATTAAACCAAACAAAGTCACGGTATTGATGCTCATACCGACGAGGTAAAGGATACTGAAGGTACCAATTAAACTCACGGGCACAGCGACCGCTGGAACCAACGTCGCTCGAGCGCTGCCAAGGAACATAAAGGTAATCAAGATCACCAAAGCAACTGCCTGCATCAACGATGTGACCACCTGATCGATCGACACCTCGACGTAACGAGTGGTGTCGTAACCAATCGAGTACTCAAGACCTTGCGGGAAGTTTTCGCTCAATTCGGCGAGTAACGTTTTCACCTCGGTCGCAGTCTGCAAAGCGTTAGCACCAGGCATCAGATACAACATGATGACGGCGGTCGGTTTACCATCAAGGCTGGCCGTTACCGAGTAGTCCAAAGCGCCTAACTCTACTCGCGCAACGTCTTTTAAACGTAGAAGTGATCGATCGTCTCCAGCGCGCAGCACAATATTGCCAAAATCAACGTCATTATCTAGCCGCCCTTGAACACGAAGGGTGTACTCGGTGACGAGATTGCGATCGTAGGGAGGGGCTCCCACTTTACCGGCAGGCACCTGAACATTCTGTTCGCGAAGCGCGTTAACCACGTCGCTTTGCGTGATTCCGTAGCTGTTCATGCGCATCGGATCCAGCCAAATACGCATTGAATAGTCGGAACCGCCAAACACGGCCGCATCCGAGACACCATTGACGCGCTTTATCGCATTCTCGATGTTAATCTTGGTGTAGTTAGCGATGAACAGGTTATCGAGGCTCTCGTCGGGTGAATACACGTTCACTGTAAACAAGATGTCGGGCGACTTTTTATCAACCGTGATACCCTGCGTTCGCACATCTTGAGGAAGCATCGGCTCGATGGCTGACACTAAGTTCTGTACGCGGACTTGCGCCATATCAGGATCTGAACCGGTCTCAAAAATCACATTCAACGTGTAAGAACCGTCATTGCTGCTGGTCGAGGTCATGTACTCCATGCCCTCTACGCCGTTAACCGAATTTTCAATGACCTGACCGACTGACTCTTCGAGGACCTCTGCCGAAGCACCCGGCCACTTCGCACTGACACTCACTTGAGGTGGCGCGATTTCCGGGAACTCAGCCACGGGCAAAATCGACATTGCGATGGAACCGGCGATCGAAATGACAATCGCTATGACGATCGCAAATTTCGGGCGACTAATAAATGTTTTTGAAATCATGCTGCCACCTTATTGCGCGTTAGGAATGGCAGTTTCACTCTCGACGAGTTGCTTCTGCGCCTGCTGCCCCGCCCGGACGCGCTGCACGCCTGAAATAATCACGTCATCCCCGGCGGTAACACCCGAGAGAACAATGACACTTGCGCCCACTCGTTGACCGAGTTCAAGATTCGCACGAGACACCATACCTTCATCATCTACTGACAACGCGTAGGTACCTCGTTGATCGACTTGAACGGCAGACTGCGGAATTACCGTGACCGTACGAGGAACAAGGATCGTCAATCGTGCAATGACGTACTGACCCGGAACTAACATACCCGAGGAATTAGGAACCACACCCCGAACTTCCACCGAGGCGGTTTGCTCATTGACTCGGTTGCCAATGTAATCGAGGTAGCCCTTTTGGGAGTAGACGCTACCATCACTGAAGGCCAACTCAAGTTCTGCAACACTTTGAAGTGGCATTTCGGGAATACCCTGACGAACCGCCTTGAAGAAATCAGACTCATTGATTTGGAAGATCACATCCATTACCTGACCACCCACTAAGGTCGCTAACGGACCAGACTCAGGGCCGACAACTTCTCCGATATTAAAGTTCGAGCGGCTCATTCTACCTGATGCAACTGCAGTAATTTTGGAGTGATCGAGATTAATTCTTGCTTGATCGAGTGCAGCCTCAGACGCTCTAAGTTGTGCCTCAGAGGCCGCCGCGTTGGATTCAAACTGATCCAACTCGCTCTGTGAAATGTAACCATCGCCTATTAACTGCTGACCCCGCTCCAGAGTCTTACGATCATTATCGAGCGTCGTCTGAGCCCGTGCGACATCAGCTTCCGCGGCAGCCACTTGAGCCACAAATGTTTTCGGGTCGATATCAAAAAGTGGCGTACCTGCCTCAACTCGCTGACCTTCATCGAAATGAATCGCAACCAGTTCGCCACTTACTAATGCTGATATCTGTACTTCGTCGCGACTTTCGAGTCGTGCGTTAAATTCGACCACGGGATGATAGGAAATTTGTTCGGCTGGCGAAACAAACACCTTCGGCAGCTCGGTTGTCGTTTGTTGCTCGGGTTCACACCCAAGGGCTAGGCTCATTGCTAATAGGATGGCGATTCTAGAAAACACAATAACCTCTGAATTTATGAAAATAATTAATTCAGTATAACCGTGTTTCCGATCTTTAAGTTAGAGGTGGGAGCAATAATGTTGAAATTATTTAGTCGGCAACAAAGTCTGGTTGTACGCTTGGGTGCGCGTCGGCAAATGCATCAAGCGTTTCACATCGAGCTTCGATCGCCGATAGTTTCGGATACGCACTCATATCGATATTAAAGCGTCTCGCATTATAAATTTGCGGAATCAGACACACGTCGGCCAAGGTGGGTATTGAACCAACACAAAAACCCTCTTCCTCAACCATCTTTTCGACCGCATTTAGACCATCACTGATCCAATGCTGCGTCCATTTTAAACGCTGCTCGTCCGATACTTGCAACTCACCTGAAAGGTATTTTAATACGCGAAGGTTCTGTAGAGGTTGTGTATCGCAAGCAACGGTCGCCGCGATTGCCCGAATCTTTGCTCGATTGACAGCCGTGCCAACCACCAGCTGTCGGTCCGGAAACGTCTCATCAAGATAGGCCATAATCGCGAGTGATTGGGTGATTAGATGTCCATCATGAGACAGTGCGGGAACCAAACGCTGAGGATTCAGCGCTTGGTATTCTTCGGAAAGTTGTTCGCCGGCTTTTAAGTTTATTGCCACTTGCTCGCACGCCAAGCCCTTAAGATTCAGAGCGATACGAACTCTATAACTGGCTGAAGACCTAAAATAGCCGAACAACTTCATGCTTCGTACTTCTCAACCGTTTGGCGAATTTCGCCAAAAATCGAGTGACCGGCCGTATCGTTCATGTAGATCGACACTTCGTCACCGAACTTTAAGAATGGCGTTTTAGGTTCGCCATGTTCGATCGTTTCGAGCATTCGAACCTCGGCTAAGCAACAAGAGCCCGATGATCGGTCGACGTTCGAAACCGTTCCAGAACCAATGATCGTGCCTGCCCCTAATGGTCGAGTCTTCGCTGCATGAGCAATCAGTTCACCAAAATGGAACGTCATGTCGACACCCGCATTCGGCGATCCCAGTTTTTCACCATTGACGTAGGCGTTTAACGGCAGGTGAACTTTACCACCTTGCCATACGTCACCGAGCTCTTCCGGGGTAATCGCAACCGGAGAAAATGCCGAGCTCGGTTTTGACTGATAGAAACCAAACCCCTTTGCCAACTCGTTCGGAATAAGCCCCCTAAGACTGACGTCATTCACGATCATGATTAGCTTAATGTGTGACTTAGCCGTGTCTGCGTCGACTCCCATAGGCACATCGTCTGTAACGACTGCAACTTCTGCCTCGAGATCGATCCCCCAGGTTTGGTCATCTGCCATCAAAATGCACTCACGAGGCGCTAAAAACGTATCGGAGCCGCCCTGATACATCAGTGGATCGGTCCAGAAGGAAGCAGGCATTTCCGCACCACGCGCCTTGCGCACTAATTCAACGTGGTTTACGTACGCGCTTCCGTCAGCCCAATGATAGGCTCTCGGCAGAGGTGAGTGAGCATCATCCTGATGGAAGACTTCACCCATGTTTTGATCAGACTCAAGCTGAGCCGCTAACTCTGCCAGTTTTGGCGACACAGACGACCAATTATCTAATGCATACTGCATCGTGGGTGCGATGGATTCTGCCGTGACAAATCTAGATAAATCTTTTGATACCACGACGAGTTTTCCGTCGCGGCCGCTTTTTAAAGTTGCAAGTTTCACCGAACTGCTCCTTGTTATTATTCTGATTTCCACGAATGAACGTAGCCGCTCCATTCGTGCTTGATCGCATGATCACAAAGATCCCAAGGGTCGCGGGCATCGATCATCACAGCAACTTCGTCCGTCATCGCCTTGGGTTCTTTCCAACTCTTTTCGAGCGCTTTCGGATGAGGACCATGAGGCAACCCCATAGGGTGCAACGTTAGTGATCCCGGCTCGACATTATCACGGCTAAAGAACTCACCTTGATGATAGAAAATCAATTCCTCAAAGTCATCATTTGAATGATAGAACGGCACCTTCAAAGCGGTTGGATCCGTTTCAATCAAACGCGGCGCAAATGTACACACCACGAACCTAGGTGCGACAAAGGTGGTATGCGCACTTGGTGGAACATGGTAACGATGACTCATCACCGGGCAAATATCGCGCCAGTTGACCTTAACGACGAGGTTATCGCCTTTCCAACCCAAAGCATCAAGCGGATTATGTGGATACGACATCGTCGACCACTGCTGGCGTGATTTGACTCGCACATCTACGGCATTGTCGTGTTGCGACTTAAAGCGCTCATCGATCTCGGGCGTCACTAACACAGCGGGATCAAAAATCGCGTGAGGCCCCAACATACCTTTATCGGGCAACTGATAATGGCTGCCCGTTGCCTCGACCGTGAGTAACTTCATTCCAGCGGTTTCGATTCGGAACATCACACCACGCGGGATAACAATGTAATCACCCGAGGTGAGGTCCAAAGTCCCAAAGTCGCAAAACAACAAACCTTCGCCCGAATGCACAAACAGGAGCGTGTCGCCATCCGCATTGCGAACCAAGTGAGTCATGTCAGTGTGCACAGACGCAGTTGCGACTCGGCAGGTCGAGTTCACTAACAACTCAGATTCAGCGTTGAGAAGCTCACCTGAAAACAAGCCCTCTCCGTGAAATAAACGAGGCTTCATCGGTCCTTCGATATTCGTCCACGATGTTGGCGGACGTCTATGATAGAGGTGCGTTGCTGCACCGAAAAAACCTTCGCGCCCCATCTCGCGCTCAAAGCTACCCTCTGGGAGGTCACGGTGAGCCTGGCGACTGTGTTGTCCGCTCGACTTAACGAAATTAATATCTTTGCGCATAGTAGCCTCAGTTATTTAACTGGATTAAGAGTCGGATAAAACACCGCGACGAATCTGATCAAGCTCGATCGATTCAAACAATGCTTGGAAGTTACCCTCTCCAAACCCTTCGTTGCCTTTGCGCTGAATCAACTCAAAGAAAATTGGGCCGATGACGTTCTGGGTAAAGATCTGAAGCAACAGGCCTTGACCTTCTGTTGGTGCGCCGTCAACTAATACATTCAGCTCTTTCATACGCTCCAAGTCTTCACCGTGTCCGTCTACTCGATCATTGACTTGCTCGTAGTACGTATCCGGGGTTTCTTGGAACGCAACGTTGTTCGCACGAAGCGCTACCACGGACTCATAGATGTCATTGGTGCCCAAAGCAATATGCTGAATACCTTCACCGTTATATTCACTCAGGTACTCCGCAATCTGTGATTTATCATCCGATGACTCGTTAATCGGAATGCGAATTTTTCCGCAAGGACTGGTCATTGCACGTGACAGTAACCCTGTCAGTTTACCTTCGATATCGAAATAACGAATTTCACGGAAGTTAAAGATGCGCTCGTAAAAACCAGACCAAACATCCATGTTACCGCGCTTAACGTTATGAGTAAGGTGATCAACGTAAGTTAAACCCGCGTCCGTTGAAGCTTGCTTGCCTGTTGGGATGAAATCAACATCGTAGATGGTGTTTTCACCGTAGCGATCGACCAAATACAAACGACTTCCACCAATACCTTCGATTGCTGGAATGTTGAGTTCCATCGGACCAACGTCGTTGGTGACCGGCGTAGCACCGCGCTCGATCGCCATTTCGTAGGCCTTTGCTGCATCTTTCACACGGAATGCCATCGCACATGCGCACGGGCCGTGCTCTTTAGCGAACTTCTGTGCAAAACTGTCTGGCTCAGCATTAATGATAAAGTTGATATCGCCTTGCTTGTGCAACGTTACGTCCTTACTACGGTGACGCGCCACTTCGACAAAACCTAGTTGTTCGAATAAAGAACGAAGTAATTGTGGATTTGGTGCAGCGTATTCAACAAACTCAAAGCCGTCTGTGCCGAGTGGATTTTCGAATAGATCCTGTGACATGAAATTCTCCTACTGCATGCCGACTGAGGGCGAAAGCAGATTGTTGTTATGTAATAAAAAATGAATACGTGAAATAATAGTTACATCTGTAACCAATGACAAGACTATTTGTATTTTTTGTGTAAACTGTCCGTCTTTGCGTGTGTACGTTTTTTACAATGGAGCTCTCGATATAATGCTTGAATCACTTTCGCCGTTTCCGGCCGACCCCATTCTCAAGTTAATGGGTGAACTCAAAGAAGATCCCCGCGAAAACAAAATAGACCTCGGTGTTGGTGTGTACCGAAACGAACAAGGTGACACGCCGGTGCTCAAAGCGGTAAAGCTCGCTGAAGCGCGTATCCTCGAAAACGAGCAAACGAAGAGCTACGTCGGACCAGCAGGCAATTTAGGCTTCAACAAGGCCATGTCAAAATTAATCCTAGGTGAGTCGCACCAGACGCTCATTGAAAACCGCGTTCGCACGATTCAAACGCCGGGTGGCTGTGGTGCACTTAAGGCGCTTGCCGACTTGGTTGGTCGTGCCAAAAAAGGCGCCAAAGTCTTCGTTAGCCAGCCTACATGGGCTAACCACGAGGCTATTTTTGATGGTTCAGGGCTTGAAGTGAAATACTATCGCTATTACGACAAAGCCAACAGCCGCTTACTTTTCGATGAGATGATGGAAGATCTCAATGAAGCAACGTCTGGCGATTTGGTTTTGGTTCACGGTTGCTGTCACAATCCCTGCGGCGCAGACTTAAACCAAACTCAATGGCAGCAGTTCGCAGAGCTGGCTAACCAGCTCGGCTTTACCCCCTTCATCGATGTCGCTTACCAAGGCTTTGGAGCGAACCTCGAAGCTGACGCTCAGGGACTTCGTGTCGTCGCAGACCAGTGTAAAGAAGTATTAATTGCCGCTAGCTGCTCTAAAAACTTTGGCCTGTACCGCGAGCGAACTGGCGTTGCGATGCTCATCTGCGACACACCTGAACACGCAGACGTCGCGCTCTCTCAGATGCTCGCCGCCACACGTGCAAACTACTCGATGCCACCGTCGCACGGAGCGAGTATCGTCGAGGAGATTCTCAACTCGGAACTGAAGTCCGTTTGGGTTGATGAGTTAGAGGAAATGCACGGCCGCATCGCTTCACTGCGCAAGCAATTGAACCAAGCATTGAAAGCACGAGGCGCGCATCAGTTCGATTTCATCGAGCAGCAAAATGGCATGTTCAGTTTCTTAGGGCTTAGTGAAGCTCAAGTCGAAACACTCAAGAAGGACTACGCAATTTACATGGTCGGATCGTCGCGAATCAACATCGCAGGTATTAACGATGCCAACGTCGACTATTTAGCCGACGCGATCGTGGCGGTTATCTAAGCTAGTGACTTAGGCGCGACGCTTGCCAAACATGCCCGCGCCTAAGTTTTTAAACATGAACCACAACGCCGATAACACTCCGGCATCTGGCTGTGGCGCCTTACCCTCTCCCAAACGTTTGATTTGGCGCTCGTGCCAATACAACTCAAGCATCGCATTCCGGTCGATATAACTGACGCCTGAGCTCAAATGTTTCATGTGGGCACGATAACTCGCGTCCTCAATTGCGCGATTGGGCAAGTCGGGATACACGTTGAGCGGGCGGGCGATACCGATCATGGCAGTGTCTCCAGCCGAAAGTGCCTCATTCATCGCGGAGACCGATCTAAACCCTCCAGTGACCACCAAAGGAGTCGAGATCTCATGCTTCAGCAGACGTGCGAACTCAATAAAGTAAGCCTCTCGCTCGATGGTCGACTGCTTCGGTGCAGCAGCCATCATCACCGGAGACTCGTAGGTTCCCCCGGAGATTTCAATTACATCGAGATTGAATTGATCCAACGACTTCAAAATTTCTAAAGCTTCATCGCGCTCTAGTCCACCTTTTTTGAAGTCTGCTGAATTAATTTTTACGGATAGAGAAAACCCATCACCAACAGCCTCACGAACGCGTCGCAAGGTCTCATGAAGAAATCTCATTCGGTTCGCTAAGCTACCACCCCATTCGTCATCACGCTGGTTATGTCGAGGGCTTAAAAACTGAGAGACCAAATAGCCATGAGCACAATGCACTTGCACACCATCGAACCCGGTATGCTTGGCCAACCTTGCCGCCACCGCAAAAGCCTCGATGATATCCTCGATTTCTTGCGGTTCAAGCGCTCGCGGAGGATTAAAACTTGCATCTAAACCCGCTAACTTAATCGCCGATGGCGCGACCGGTGTCTTCGACAGAAAGTTTGGCGACTGCTTACCCGGATGGTTTATTTGCATCCAGACATCGCTGCCACCCGACTTCGCTGCAGCAGCCCAGCGCCTAAACGCCTCCAAATCGGCTTGCTCATCAAGAACGACGTTCGCAGGCTCACCCAGCGCATTTCTAGACACCATCACGTTGCCGGTCACCAGGACAGCCGCGCCGCCCATAGACCAAGTTTCGTAGAGGCGACCGAGCTCGGGGGTTGGGTCGTTGACAGAATTCGCCAGTTGTTCGCTCATCGCACTTTTCAAAAAGCGATTTTTGACAACTCGGCCTGATCTCAGTGTTAAACTGTTGGCGATCGTAGTGGTTTGATTCAAAACCAAGATTCCTTGACTAGCTTAATGTTCGTGACCGCCTTTACCGTGCGCATGACCATGGGCGATTTCATCAGCCGTTGCATCGCGCACCTCGACGACCTCAAGATCGAAATCAAGCGTCTTGCCTGCGAACGGATGGTTTGCATCAACGTCGACGTTTTTCAGACCAACCTTAAGAACCACCATTTCACTGACACCGTGGGCCGTGTTTACCGCGACAGTATCACCTTTTTTGAACTTCTTTTTTTTGCCATCGACGATGTGCTTAATAGGTACCCGAATCGTTTGCCCATCTTTACGCTGACCGTAGGTTTTTTCGGGTGGCAACGACACCGACAAGGTATCGCCGGCACTTTTACCTTCAAGTGACTCTTCGATGCCATCAAGCATATTGTTATGACCATGCAAATACAGAACCGGATGCTCGCTACCCGAAGACTCAAGCTCCACACCATTTTCTTTTACCGTGTAGTGAAAACTGACTACTTTATCTTTTGCGACCGTCATGGCTAATCCTCTTAATAATTCCGCCCATTATCCCCTCGCACTCGAGGATCTTCAATTAAATTTATTCGTACCCCAGCACGAAAAAACCGAGACAAGGCTCGGTTTTCTCGCGTTTTTATGACGTATTTAAAAGGTGAAGTTAATCCCCATTGAGGTGACGTTCACATCATCTTCACCATATTTAAACCAATCAAATGTCGGCGGGCCCATGGGGTTAGACACCACATTAAAGTCGTAAGGTGAATAAACAAACTGACCGTTGGGTTGCATGATCGAAGCGGGATCAAATGTGCCGTTCATCTGCATGTGAGAATAATCCACGGTGACACTTACATTGGGTAATACATCCCATCGGATGCCGATGCTAGCCGTGTCGCTAGAGGTAGGGCCCTCGCCAAAATGTTTGGAATAGACGGCATACGGGCTGAACTGATCGAAATGATAGCTGCCACCGACATAGCCAACACGGCCAATTCCACCACCGAAGGTAGTTTCGGTCTTACTCCAACTGTATTCACCCCAAAAATCCCAGGGGCCCGTGTGGTAGTTAATTCCGGCTCCGATTGAGCGGAAGTTAAAGTCCATGATCACCTCAGCAGGCTGACCTTGAGCGGTGAGCAGGTCGTAAACACCACCGAACTGGTAGATCGACTTGTTCTGCAATTTCGACTCGAGGTAGGTGACTTGCCCGACGAGTGATTCATTTTCCATTCGCAGAGATACACCTCTCAAGTATTCAATGTCGATCTCCCACTGTTCCTGAATACGATCGAGCTTGTTGTCTTGATGGAAGCCCCAGAAGGGGTAAAGAGAGGCCGTCCAAGAATCTCCTACTTCAAAGAGATACTCAACACCAACACCGGTATAGTAATTCACACCCGCCGACGCGTTATAGACTTCTGATGGGAGACGAAGCCATGTGTAACTCTGCCCAACGTAATAGTAATCGGAAGCCAGTTGAAGCGGGATCCTGAGTCGTCCGGCTCTGAGTTGAAGCGAATCGGTTGCTTGCCATCCGATGTAAGCCCATTCTATGCCAGGGTCGCTAAAACCATCTCGCGGGCGTTTGACCAATTGCAGTGATGCGAACAGAGAATCCGTGATGGTCGCATCAAACTGAAGCCCTAGCGTGGTATCACAGTCCCAACAGACATCGTCCGAGATGTTACGGTTCACGTAGTAAGGAGTTGCATTATCACTTTGGCTCACCGCAAAGGTACCAAAACCTGACACGCGGAGGTGGCCTTCGATTAATTCGGTTGAGTTTGCGTTTAATGCCCATGTCGACATCAGTAATGCCGCAAGGAAGGACGCAGTAAAGATTTTCATTGTACGGCCTCCACTTCTAATAAAATATATGCTCCATCGGGGATCATGGCAGTTTTGACATAAGCCAAGCCGTTCGGATTTTCTTGAAGCCAATTGGTGACACCTTCTAAAGTTAAGTTTTCAAGCACATCGGGTGGAGTAGCGCGCCCAGAAAAAGCTAAGCTCGCCCATTTCGAGTTGACCTGGGAAATTGTTTGCCCAGTAAGAGACTCATAGAAACTGACGCGATTCGGATGATCCTGCGGATAATCGAGAAGAACGATGCGACCGACACCCGACACGGTCTTCGAGCGCCCCGTAAATAACATTTTGGCTTTAGCCTGAGACAGCTGTGGCATATCCGGATTAAGTGACACTATGGAGAAACTGTCTGCGACCGCAGTACAGCACAACACCCCCAAGCAACAGATCACTATGTGAAATAGTTTTCTCATTAAATTGTTCACAATATTTTTCGTTGATCCAACGATTATAGACACTTATACCATTTAGCAAGTCGACCACTCGTCAACTTGACTTTCTTCACAATCGACTAACCTTGTTACTTACCTTACGAAACAGTGAGCGCTCGACAAAGATGCGGAACTTCATACATTCAATCCCATTTAAATGGCAGATGTCTCTCTTGGCCGGCATCCCCTTGGTCGTCTTGCTCGCATTCATCATTAATTTCTCAATAAGCAATTACGAAAAAAACGAACAACTCAATAACTTAATGAGTCACTACGAAGCACAAGCTTTTATCGGAAGGCAAATTAGCAAAATCGAACAGCTGGGCGTTGAAACGTCGCTAAACAATGAAGATATCACTCAACTGGCTCGCGAAATTAAAGTAGGCGCTGATGAATTCCCCGTTATTCTGGGCGGCGAGGGGCAAGAAGAACTGAATGCCTGGCTCGATGCGCTCAACGACATCTCTGAGCTCGTGAGCAATGCGGAAGTCAGTAAAGACGAACTCTTAGAGCTAGTTCAGATCGAATTAGACAGTAGCTTGCAACTGCAGCGCGTGCTCCAAATCGAAGTAAACGACCAGGAGCTTGCAAAAGACTCAAACGCGTTCCGAGAATTGTTCACAATCGGTGTACTGAGCTCGCGAGACACCATTCTCATACTCACCTACAACCTCTTTAATGATGAAGAGGTTGCAAATGAACTCGCACGTAATCAATTCCTTCTCGAGCAAGCCTTCAATCGCTACATTGGACTGTACTCCTCAGACGAGCAAACCGCGGACCTGCTCACGGTGGTTCAATCCGACGAATTTAGCCGCTCATTAGTCCTACGGGATCAAGTTCTGAATGCTCGTGGCGAAGCGATTCAAGCTTCCGAATTAGATATTATTGCGTTATTCACACGTGATGAACAACTCCATCAATTGCTTACCGCTGCTGAGGATCGCATTGTAGACAATGTATTAGCGCGCAGTCAGGAGTTGCAGTTCTACTCCTATGCTAGCGTGGCACTCATGTTATTTATCGGCTTGGCAACGCTATTTATCGGTGTCTCCATCACTCGAAGAACGATCTCCACCATTTTTAAAGTTGGGCGGAGCTTAAACAAGGTTGAATCCGAGCGTAACTTCGATCTCCGCGTCAAAATTGACGGTAGAGACGAGCTTGCGAAACTTGGGGAACAGCTGAACACGCTCATTAAGGCGCGTGGAGAGTCTGAGCGACTCATGCACGAAGAACGCGACAATGCGCTCAAGGCGAAGGAGCTCGCCGAAAAAGCGAACGCGGCGAAGAGCATATTTTTGGCGAATATGTCGCATGAGATCCGAACACCACTTAACGGCATCATTGGTATGAGTGATATTTTAAAGCGCTCAAATTTAACCACTGCGCAAAACGAGCACTTAAACACTATCCTCACATCGTCCAAGCATCTATTAAGTCTTATAAACGATGTACTCGACATTTCTAAAATCGAATCGGAGTCACTCACAATTGTTCCGCTCGATACCAATCTTTGGGAGGTGTTCGACGACATCACATCAATTGTGGCACCAAAGTCCAATCAAAACCGTAATAGATTCGAGTTCCGAGCCCCTAATGACCTGCCATCCACCATTAAACTCGATGATCACCGACTTAAGCAGATCCTGCTGAACTTACTCGGGAACGCCGTTAAATTCACGTCAAACGGCACCATTACACTGGATGTCATGTTCGAAGAAGTCGATGGGCAACACTGGCTGCAGTGCGACATTATCGATACGGGTATCGGTGTCAGTAAAGCGGCAGCCGAGCGCGTCTTTCAACCATTCAAGCAGGCCGACGATTCCATTACACGAGACTTCCAAGGTACCGGGTTAGGACTCGCTATTTCGCGACAGTTGGCGCGACTCATGGGTGGTGACATCACACTGACGAGCGTCCCTGGAGAGGGTTCTACGTTCTCTCTCAGAGTGCCTGCCGGCGTAGTCAACGACGATTACGACTACGACAAAATTCGCACGCTCAAAATTGTCACCTCAATCAATCGAAGTGAGCATGGTTTGCAGACCCTTGAGAGCCTCGCGGGTTTTGCAGAGGTCATTGACGTCAACGACATTACATCACTTCAGGGCGACGAGCTCATCATTCTTCAGCCAGAAGACCAAGACGATCTGCTAACTCGCACGGAATGCCTTTCTAAACTCAGCTCTATATGGCATAAGCACGCGATTATACTTCGCTCCCCCTGGGTTAGGCTTGACGATGAAGTCATGGACAAAACAGGTATCGCAGCAATATATCAACTACCGGTGCGAGGTAAGCGCCTCGTCGACTTTATCTCAAGGTTCGCCACTCGCACGAACCAAGATAAAAGCGTTGTCACTAACGGAAAGGGCTTCAAAGTGCTTGTTGTAGAGGACAATCCAGTTAACCAAATGGTTGCTCAACTCGGCCTCGAGGAACATGGATTTGAGGTGGTTTTGGCCGACGACGGCCTACAGGGCGTTGAAACATGGGGCGAACACCATCAGGCTCATCCCTTCGATCTCGTACTCATGGATTGCATGATGCCGGTAGTGGATGGTTTCGAAGCGACACGTCGAATTCGTCTTCTTGAAGTCGAGCACAAAAGCCCCAAAACTCCGATCGTTGCATTGACTGCTAGCGTGCTCGATGATGACGTCAGCGCCTGCTTCGACGCTGGCATGGACACCATCATCCACAAGCCTTATGAAATAGAAGACCTCGTGTCAAAAATATTGACTATCATTTCAAATAGTAGCTTGAAGAAACCGAACGACTTCCAGCAATCCGCTTAATTGAGAGACTCATTCATGAAACGAAGTACCCGAATATACGTCGCTGCAACTGGGCTGGTCTTGTCAGGAGCCATTGTCGCTTCGTCATTGGCACTATTGGTGGGCACTCCGATATCTCAACTGAGCTTAAGTACTTGGCAAGCCATCAGCATAACGGCACTGATCGTAACCGCCTCGATTGTCGCCTTCTTCTGTGTGCGGTCATTGCGCGAATTACTGCGTAAATACACTGACCTTAAAGAGGCGAATCAGAAGTTACATTCAACACTCGAATATCAAATTGATGCAGCTCACACCGATCTCCGAACGCGATTGAAGAGGGAAACCGAAGCCAAACGCGTGGCTTTGGAAGCCACTCAGGCCAAAAGCAAATTCCTCGCCGACATGACACACGAGTTGAGAACCCCTTTAAATGGTATCGGGGGAATGGCGCAGGTGCTCCAAAAATCGGCTTTATCATCTGAGCAAATGACCTACGTCGACACAATTTTGTCTACCTCGAAGACACTCGGCACACTCATCAACGACATTCTCGATTTCTCGAAAGTTGAAGCAGGTAAAATTGACATAGAAGATATCGAGTTTGCGCTTCTTGAGACGGTCGAGACCACCATCGATGAGTTAACCCATTCTGCCAACATTGCAAAGAACCAGCTGGTTGTAAATATCGACCCAGAATTGCCACGACAAGTCCTTTCCGACCCTACTCGCATCAAACAAGTGCTCCGCAACCTATTATCGAATGCCAACAAATTTTGTAACAACGGCGTCATCTCAATTCAATTATCAAAACAAATTGAGGATCACGATCAGTGGCTATGCTTTACCGTACACGACACCGGTATCGGCATCGCAGAAAATAAGTTAGCAACGATCTTTGAGGCGTTTTCGCAAGAAGAAGCATCCACCACACGTCGTTTTGGCGGTACTGGTCTGGGCCTTGCGGTTTGCAAACAGTTGGTCGAGCTAATGGGTGGAACGATCACTGCGTCGAGCCAAATTAACTTTGGTAGCCAGTTTGAGTTCCGTATCCCGCTAAGAACCAATCACGCATCCGAAATTATCCGAACCCGTAACGGCCCACTCACGCATATCAAACCGCTTATCATCGACCACAATGAAGTCCGCTGTAAGGCTATTGCGAGTCTCCTAAGCAGTTGGTGCTTTGACTTCAAGGCGGCCACCTCACTTAATGACATTAACGCGATCATCGCAGCACTTTCTGACAATCTCACTGCGACTATCGAGGATTATACCTGTGTCATTGTCGCTTCTGAAGATTTCAGTGAAACGCAGAAGGTCGTCTTTGACAGTGTCAATGCGAAGGTTCCAGTGCTCGAGCTTCAGCCGCTGTTCCATGAAGGAATTGACGACAGTACGCTATGTCGATACACACTTTCGATTCAGAGTCCCATCAAGCCGTCTTACCTAATGGATAGGCTTGCAACGGCACACGGAGTCGACGCAGTGGGACGCGACGAGCGCACGGATGGCGACCAAGTTAAAGGATACAACTTCGAGGAGTTCAGAGTACTCTTGGTCGACGACAACGAAGTCAACCGTATGGTCGCTACGCTACTACTCGAGGATGTGAATCTCGAGGTCGATGTTGCTGAAAACGGGCAAGAGGCCGTCGATAAGGTCCGAGCTAACAGCTACGACCTTGTCTACATGGACTGCGAGATGCCATTACTAAATGGTTTCGAAGCGACTCGAAAAATTCGAGCTCTGGAAGACAGTATGGCCGCCATCACACCGATCATTGCAATGACGGCCAACGCGATGAAAGGTGATCGCGACCGATGCATCGAATCGGGAATGAATGACTATATCGCTAAACCTATTGATGCTGAAGAACTCTACCAACTGACGGAGAAGTGGTTAAATTTTAACCACGCGAAGGTAGTAAACCGATAACATTCCATTTATTCTGGATTTACGGCCTTCGCGTTACTTAGACACCCGCAAGAACAAGAGGACATAATATGAAGGGCATGGTGTTCACTGAGTTTTTTGAAATGGTCGAGGACGTGTTTGGTGATGACGTTCTTGACGATATTATTGATGACGCAGAGTTACCGCATGATGGGGTTTACACTTCCGTCGGCATCTACCCTTACTCCGAGATGACGTCACTCGCCAGTGCGCTTGCGAAGCGAACGGGACACGAACTGACCGCTCTCATAGAAACCTTTGGTCATCACCTCTTCGGAAGGTTTACCGCTCTGTATCCTGGGTTCTTCGTCGGTGTCGAGTCGACGTATGATTTTCTTGCGGGTATCGATAACCATATTCATGTCGAGGTAAAAAAACTGTATCCCGACGCCCAATTGCCGCAATTTGACATCCACCGCAACGACCAACAACTCGAACTCATCTATAACTCCCAAAGACCGTTCGGCTATCTTGCAAAAGGTCTGATACAAGGCTGCATCGAGCACTTCAAAGAGCCCATTACAATCGAAAAAGTCGACATTAGTGATGATATGACGTCGGCTCGATTCACTTTAAACAAGAGCGCTTAAGAAGACGATGACCGACGACGAGCGTGAGCAAAAGTTCAAGCGAAAGCTCAATCGAGAGCGAGCAGCGCGGAAGGAAGCCGAACGTCTGCTTGAGCAAAAGAGCTTAGAGCTCTTTCACTCTTTAGAGAAACTTGAGGAAACTAATCGCTCACTCGACGCAACTGTTAAGGCAAAAACACGCGAGGCGATCGAGGCCAAAGAGGCTGCTGAGCAGGCCAGCCAAGCCAAATCCGAATTCTTGGCAACGATGAGTCACGAAATTCGCACTCCGTTAAATGCAGTCATCGGCTTTACTCAGCTCTTACTTCAGTCGAGCACGCTGTCCGATCGAGATCGTGGGTTTTTGGGGCACATGGACGTGGCTTCTTCTGGGCTTCTTGCACTCATCAATGACCTGCTTGACCTCTCTCGTATAGAAGCCGGTAAACTCGAACTCGAAACAATCGATTTTGAACTCTCATGCCCAATAAAGAATGCGATCGATCTTTACACAGTGAAAGCCGATGAGCACGGCATTCAACTTGAGTTCATCAATTCGCTCGGAAGCGACATTTACGTCACTGGTGATCCACATCGAATAAGCCAAGTCGTCAAGAATTTGGTTTCGAACGCGATCAAGTTTAATTCAGATGGGTTCGTACGAGTCAGTCTTTCAGGCGAGGCGACTGAATCAACCGTCAAAGTCAAGATCGAGTGCGAGGACGATGGTATCGGGATTCCTGCTGACCGCATCGACTCGTTGTTCGACAAGTTTGCTCAGATGGATTCGAGTCACACAAGAAAATACGGTGGTTCAGGTCTCGGGCTGGCTATTTGCTCGGAGCTCATCGAGCTGATGGAAGGGAACATTACGGTAGAATCAACGATACAAGTGGGTACAAAATTTACGGTTGGCTTGGAGTTACCCTTGGGTCGGTCGCCAGCGCAAGTGACTACAGACCACATCGAAACGTCACTGCGAGATCTGCGCGTTCTGCTCGTCGAAGATAATCCGGTAAACCAGATTCTCGCGTCAGAAATACTCTCGGATCATCATGCCGACGTTCATATTGCAGACAATGGCCTTGAAGCGATCACAGCGATCGAGGATAACGAATATGACGTGATTTTAATGGATCTGCAAATGCCAAAAATGGGTGGGCTTGAAGCCACAGCTCGCATCAGAGCAATGGGCATATCAACACCGATTATTGCGTTAACTGCCAATGCGACAAACGAAGATCGAGAGTCGTGTAAAGTCGCTGGCATGAATCGATTTTTAAGCAAGCCCTTCAACTTAAATGAACTCATTGGCAACATTGCTGAGTTGACTAAACGCTCTGTGACAAGCCACTCTCAATAAATCTATTTGAAATTACAACTATTTTAAAAATCACTACTACACTCCATATAAGAACAACTTTAGCTTAGGTATGAACCGCGCATTACGTACCTTGGATTGCATGCAACGACAGGTTAAAAAATGAACAAAAAAAACATGAGTTTTCCTAGCGCACTTCTCAGTTTGCTGGTCATAGCAGTCATCGGTTTTGCGGCACTTATCTCATCTATTATCTGGTCACAGCAGACAGATTCGCAGCTTCGCGAGGGTAGCCTTATTGTTTCGAGCAAAATTGCTGATACAACGCGAACGTTAAACGAAACACTGCTCAACGCATCGCAATGCGGCACCACTCAAGAGTGTCGAGATGCTGTGAGTCAATATCTTAACGGCGATTTTGCGTCGAGCATTGATGATATTAGAGTCACAAGCCTGAGCTACAATCTCCCATCTTATCCACAGACTCAGACGCTCGTTGACGAGCTAAAGACCACTGTTAATAATATCTCGGTTAGCAACTCGCCATCTCTTTGGCCCCAGTTAACCAACCGTCTCAGTGCCATCGATCGTCACTTTCAAGCCATTTCCCTTGAAACGACTGTCTCTAATAAAGAATCGCTTACAACGAACGGGTTTTTCGCGCTCGGACTGGGCATCGCGGTTCTCGTTCTCGGTGTCTTCAATTACCTCGCGATTGGACGTTGGCATAAGAGCAAGGTTGAGGATTCCGAGTCGCGCTGGGCGGAAATCTCGACTGTCAACGAGGTACTTGACGCACACAAAACGATGACTGCTTTTCAAGTACCCGATGATTGGGATGAAGCCTCTAAAAAAGTGGTCAACAAATTGCGCAACTATGAAAAAGACATCGCAGCGACACACAGATCACTCGAACTATTCCAAAATCTCAACAAAGCGCTCAACTACGAATTCAGAACATTAACCAATACCGTGGGAGGTGGTCTCAAGCTCATTTCGGGTAAAGTCGAAGGTCGTTACCTCGTACTGGCAAATGAAATGATTCAGTCGACTCGCGTACTTGAAGAGCTCGCGAATAATTTTTACGGCATTTTCAGTGATTCATCGAAGGAACAGTCATGCTCGGTAGCGACCACCTTTGATCGACTGACCGCCCTTATTGCGGCGAAGTCGGAACGTAATCATCAGCTTCTCGAATGCTACATTGCATCTTCAGTACCCAAAGAGCTCTCGGTCGCTGAGGTCAAGCTGATTTGGTCTGTCTACCTCGAAGTGAATCGCGCAATCGACTTATACCGAAATAAATCGGTTTTGATGTGCGTCTCTTCGCCGCGACGGACCGAGAAAAAAGTTCAGCTCTCGATTGACTTCTACTTCTTATCCGACCTTGAATCGAGTATTTCCAATGTTCAGAATCGCGACTGGGGCGTAGAAACAGAAGTTAGCTACCGTTACTCCGACTTAATTTTCGATGACAACGTTGGGTCTGACCTAACCTATGCCTACGATTCCACGGGCGATGTACGATACCGTCTATCACTCGAGCTCAAACCCGTTAATACCGCAGATAGCCAGCCTGCGTTGCTTAATACATCGGTTGCGGTCGCTGGCCGAGCCAACCTGACTCGTGACGTCATCTCTCAGAATCTATTACTCGCAGGCGCTGATGTGAGCGAGTATACCGAGAGTTTCGACGCTCTGAGCGCTGATCTCGATGCCATCGTCGTCGTAGATCCACCGGAGGGAACTTTAATCACTCCCTACCTGAATAGCGTCAAGGCGGCACTTCCAACCGGGTCAAAAACGAAAGTACTACTCTCGACACCAACGAGTAAGCTCGATGTCGCCGACACACTGATTATTGACCACGTTTCGCAACGACCCACGTCACCTCACATGTTCATCGACGAACTGAAGAATACCCTTCTGAAAGTCGATCACTCGACCGCCCGAGAAAATTCTCGAGTCGTCTGTATTGACGATGATCCAACGCATGGCTTCTTGTTGACCACGCTTCTTGAAGAAATGGGCTGGAATGCAAAGCACTTTGAATCGGCTGTAGAAGCCATCGATTACATCGTCGAAGAGCACATTGATCTGGTCTTCATGGATTGCGTGATGCCAGAGGTTGATGGGTTTGAGGCGACACGCCGCCTGCGAGCGTATCAGCGCTCAACTGCGAACAAGCACAAACTCACCATCATTGGCGCGACAGGCTTAACCAGCGTCTCTGAGATGAACGAATGTATCGCCGCGGGAATGGATTTTGTGATCAACAAACCTTACGCCGAAAGCGACATCAATCGTGTGCTTAACACTTACACCACCAACCACAAAATCCAAAGTGGTAGTACGTCAACGGTGTAGCTTTGACGCCACGTTCTCTGCTCACACAAAAAAAGCCGATCGTTGATCGGCTTTTTAACACTTATAAATTATCACGTCGGTTAGAGTATTAAACGAGTGTTTTAATCTCGTTAAGAGCCTCAGACAGCGTTTCATCATAACCCGATATCATCGCAATGATGCCCGACTTATTTTCATCTTTGGCAAGCGCATCGAGCTCTACAGACGTGTCGTACAATGCCATTGCGCCAACATTCTGAGAGACACCTTTGACCGAGTGGATCTTACGAGCGACCGTTTCAAAATCGCCATTGACCTCGTCGGCTGAAAAACTGTAGCTACCCGAGTCGCAAGTATCGATAAACTTTTGTAAGATTTTCTTATAAATAACTTCGTGCCCACCTAAAAGTGACAGAGCATGTTGCTGATCAATGACTGACATGGATACCTTCCTAAAGTGTTTCTTGTACGTTATAGATTCAAAGTATAGACACGAGTGATTAAGTTTGCCTACGCAACTATCATAAAATTATCGATCAGCGCGTTCACAACCGTTCCAGTGGGGTGTTAAGCTTATTTCTATCATCATCTCGCAGAGCAGTTTGTCATGACAAATTCGACCCCATCACGCATGCCTCTCTTCGATGCCATCGATCAGCGCCGAAGCGTTCGAGGTTTTTTGCCAACCCGAATCCCTGAGCAAACATTAGATGACATATTTACGGCAGCAGGGAAAGCGCCCTCTAATTGCAACATTCAACCTTGGAAGGTGTTTCTTGCTAAAGGAGCTGCCACCAGCGAACTCAGAGCAAAAATGTGCGCTGCCGCAGCGACCTTAACGCCCACCCCAGACTACAGCAGCCCACGGCCGTTTCCTCCAGAGTACCGCACACGTCAAATCGACTGTGCTGTCGCACTTTACCAAGAGTTGGGCATCACTCGAGAAGATAAACAGGCTCGAGCACAAGCGGCAATGCGCAACTTTGAGTTCTTCGACGCTCCGTACGTGCTGTTTATTGGAATGGACGCAAAATTTGGCGCGAGTGTTGCACTCGACGTAGGAATGTATGCACAAACCTTAATGCTAGCCATGACCGCTCATGGTATTGGCTGCTGCGCACAAGGTGCTCTTCGTCAGTACCCGCAGGTCGTTCGTGACTTCTTTGGAATAGACGATTCGATTAATATTCTCATGGGGCTCGCGTTCGGCTATGAAGATACCAGTCATCCTGCTAACCGAACACGCGTCGGGCGCGAGCAAGTAAACACTTACTTAAAGGTCAGAGATTGCTAGCCCTCGGGGGGCACAAAGCGAAACCGCTCTTTGATCCCGTCCACTTCAATGGGGTTACCATCGAATACCACGGGCGAGAATATCCAAAGAGACAAGGCTTCAGCCGCTGCCGAATCAAAAACGCCTTCAGGCTGCGAGAGGATGACCTCTATGTTCTTAACTCGACCGTTTTCAGTCACTGTAAACTCGAGTTCAACGAGCCCTTCCCGACCTGCACCATGAATCGGATAATCGGGCAGCACCCGATACATGGGTCGAACTTCAAGTTGGGTGAGCGGCTGGGCTGAGACCGGCACAAAGACGACCGAAGCTATTATCGCCGCCAAAATGAATACGCTAGCCAATCGCATGTGTAATTCCAATGTTGATTTTATGACGAGCTCACATAATACTGTTTATATAGCCTACACGCTACACGGTCGATTTTAAAAAAACGAGGTGACTCACGAAAATGCGCGGTTTAGTACTCATCGGTTTAATCCTGACTCTATCCGGATGCATTGGTCCAGGCTCTCGCCCGTCGGACCTCGACAACCTCTGTGAAATGTTTAGTCAACGTGAAGATTGGTACGAAGATGCCCTCGAAGCTCAAGAGCGTTGGGGTACTCCGATTCAAGTACCGATGTCGATTATCTATCAAGAGTCGAGCTTTCGTCACGATGCCAGGCCTCCTATGAGATACTTTTTGTTTATCCCCTACGGTCGGGCGAGCACGGCCTATGGATATCCTCAAGCTAAGGATGAAACTTGGGACGAGTATATTAGCGAGACAGGCAATTGGGG
>JABXIR010000035.1 GCA_013372965.1 Gammaproteobacteria bacterium | reverse complement strand
CCCGAGATCCATGCGAAGGTACTCAAGTACCTCCCTGAGCATAACTCCATCGAGAGCATGTCCGACTCGGCTCTCGCGCTTTTTGATGGCCCATTTCATTTAGTTGGATTATCTATGGGGGGAATCGTCGCTTTGGATATTCTACGCAAGGCACCTGAGCGAATTCTTTCACTTGCCTTATTCGACACTAATCCACGCGCTGAAAATCCCATGAATAAGCCATTCAGACATCAACAGATCGATGATGTCCTCCGCGAGGGGCGCGCTGGGTTGGCACAGTTGCTGAGTGACTCGTTAAAACCTAAGTATTTAGGTGATGAGCACGTCGATGATGAGTGTATTCGGCAGTGCGTTATTGATATGGGGTTATCTGCGGGTCCAGAGGCTCTGGTTGCTCAGTGGCAGGCTTTGATGGGGCGTTCATGCAGTTTGGCCTTGCTGTCGGATATTCGTATCCCCACGCTGGTTGGGTGTGGCGAGCAAGATGCGCTATGCCCCGTCGAATTGCATGAAATGATGGCCGACAAAATTCAAGACTCAACGTTGTTACGGGTTCCGCGATGCGGTCATCTGTTAACGCTTGAGGCTCCCGACCAAGTGAATAAAGCGCTCGCCGCGCTGTGGAAACTCTGAATATGAAGAATTTAAAACAAAAGCTTGCCGACAAAGAACTCATGGTCGGTACCTTTGTAAAAACACCCTCAATGATGGTTGCTGAGGTGTTAAGCCAGACAGAACTTGATCTGGTCTGTATTGACGCAGAGCACTCCCCGTTCGACCGCCGAGATCTCGATGCTTGCATATTCGCCTATCGTGCCGGTGAAATGGACAACGTCGTGCGAATTGCCAATGACAGCGACTCAGAAATCCTGAATGCCTTAGATTGTGGTGCGACTGGCATTGTCGTTCCGCACGTGGATAGTGCGGACAAAGCACGACGTGTTGCGAAGGCGTCGAAGTATGGCGCGGGTGGACGTGGGTATGCAGGTTCTACCCGAGCGGCGGGTTACGCGTCAAAGTCTGTGTTGGAAAACCTCGAATACAATCGAAACGAAACCGTGGTCATAGCGCAGATCGAAGACTTAGATGCGTTTAATGAGTTAGACGATATTGCCGCAACGGACGGTATTGATTGTCTTTTTATTGGCACGATGGATTTGACCGTTGCGCTCGGTAAAACGTCCGCCGCCGATCCTTTGGTTGAGCAGCACGCGATCAAAGTTTGCGAGGTCGCTAAACGTCACAATAAAGCCGTCGGAATATTTGTGCCGAGCGTTGATGATGTGGAGAAATGGCAGGCACGTGGGGTAAGTTTGTTTTTAATGGGGTCCGACCATGGCTTTATTAAGCAGGGTGCGAATGCGCTTTGCGCCAAAATTAAAGTATGAACGACGGATCGTTAAAAAACACACAACAAAAAACCCGCTTTTGAAAGGCGGGTTTTTTATCGGTGCCAGCGTGACTGGTCGCGTTACAGTAGGTAATTAAACAACCACAATGCGGCAATGGTAACGAAGAAGAACGCCAGCAGGTATTTACTCGCGTTATCGAGCTTACCAGGTACGACGTACCAGTTGCCCTGTTTCTCCTCAAGCTGCTCTTGCTTAAAGCGAATACGCTGTCCTGCAATGGTGTATTCGTTATAAGCCTCCGCTTTGCCATCGAGGACTAGGCTGCTAATCAGCGCCACGCTTGCGGTAAATAGCCCACCAATGGCGCAATACCAAGGCCAGGAAATATCGGTTTGTGTTGCGGTGTACCAAACTGCGGCAAAGCCGGCGACGATACCAATCAAAATTCCGCGCTCGGTGGTGTGCTTAGAGAAAATGCCTAGGCCGAATAACGACAGTTTAGCTCCTACGAAGTACGAACCAACTTTCGATAGTACTTCGAGAATCGAGCCTTCACTGTTTGCGTATAAGATCGCTGGCACAATAATCAATGCGGCCCAGAAAATTGTGAAGTTACGTGACACTTTAAGGTAGTGCTCGTCGGTCGCGTCTGCCTTAACGAACTTCTGATACAGGTCTACCGTCGATACGGTCGACATCGAGTTGAGCGCCGAATCGACCGATGACATGGATGCAGCGACTACTGCGGCCGCGATTAGCCCCATCAGGCCAGGAATGGCGAGAGTCGAAGCAAAGTCGAGGATGATGGTGTTGCCGTTTTCAAAGCTCTGTCCCTCGTAGTATCGGTAAAACAGAATGCCGATCAGGAAGAACAAGAAGTAGATGAAGATCGCGCCGTAGCCCATCATCATGTAGCTCTTCTTGGCGTCACCGATATTCTTCGAGGCGAGTGTGCGCTGAACCATCATCTGATTAGCGCCATACACCGTAATGTGGAATAGCGTCATGGCGATGATGCCAGTCCAAACGGTGGAGACTTCCACCAGGCTCAGTTTTGTGATGAGCGCGTCTGTTCTGCCTTCATCCTTTAGCGACGACAGAACTTCAACGAGGGGAGCCGGTAGCTGGTCGATGAGTGCGAAAAAGATGACCAGTGCCCCGATCAGTAGAATGCCCGCTTGAATAACATCAGTCCAAATAACCGCGGCAATGCCACCCATCATGGTGTAGAGCAATGCGATGACGGTAACGATGACGATGGCCCATTCGACCGGTACACCGGTGATGAACTCAATGACTAGCGCGGTTGCATAAAGAACCGCTGCGGTTGTTAGTGCTTGAGATGTTAGGAATATCAAACTCATAACCGTTCGAGCTTTGAGCCCAAAGCGTCGCTCGAGGTAATCGTGAATCGAGGCCACGCCGCTGTTGTAGAAAAACGGCAGCAAAAAGGTAATGACGAACACAATAACGAGTGGATAATTAAGGTGAATGGCGATCACCGACAGTCCCTCGTCGTAAGACCAAGCCGGCCCCCCTAAAAATGACAGAGCGCTAACGTAAGTGGCGACGACAGAAATGCCGATGGCCCACCAGGGGATGTTTTTACTGCCCAAGAAAAAATCATTCGCTGATTTGATCTTTCGGCTGAGCGCGAATCCTAGAAAGATGTTCGCGACTAGGTAGACGATTAGCACTGCCCAGTTATCTAAACCAAAGGTGTTCATAAATTATTACCTCTATTTATCGTTATCATCGGACAACACGTTGTAGAACTCGATCGCGTTGTCGTGAAAAATCTTATTGAGTTCAGTACGGTTGCAGGCCGAAAGACTCTGTAAGTATGCACTTACTATCTGTTCGTAGCCTGTATGAAGGCCGTCTACGGGAAAGTTTGAGCCAAACATGACTCGTTCCGTACCGAAATTTTCGATTAAAACATCGATGTACTTACTCAGTGACTCGGCTGTCCATTGGTGGTTGAACATGACGAGTCCAGACAACTTTATGAACGTATTCTTGCGTGTGGACAGTTGTCGTATTCCGCGCTTCCAAAGCTCGAACCCTTCGCCCTCAGCGTACCATGGTGACCCTGCATGACATACCACTACCTTTGTTCGGTGGTCGTCGTTCAGTCGATGCGCGACCAGTTCCATTTGGTCGGGGATTAACTGCAGATCAAAGCTCAGGTTATGCTCATGAAGTTGATGCACTTGGCTCCACCACGAGCTATTCGAAATCAGAGCATCGGTGCCGGTCACTCGGTCTTCTTCAGGAGAGCGACCGACGATTTGTCGGATGCCTGCCATTGAATTGAGAGTGCACAATTGGTTGATCTGATCTTGTGCGTCGGCCGCGCTTAAATCGCAAAATGCCACCTGTCGTGTCGGGAGCGCGTGTTCGACGGATTGTGCATCCACCCACTGAGCTTCAGTGAAGTGCTGACCTGGAGCCGCACCCACCTGTATGTGAGTGCTTCCGACGATGTTTAGTGCACCGTGATCACGCTTAAAATCGTCGACTAAGTAGTCGCGTTGGATCGGCGTCGGGTCGCCAAAAAAACGCGGCACACCCTTGGCATTTAGCCAAGGGTACTCGACTGCGCTCAAATCCCAGAGGTGGTGATGGGCGTCGTAAATTCGATCAATCATCATTCTCTAGAACTTCAGAGCGAATGCCCGCGGCACGAAACACCTGCACCCAAATAGAGAGTTCATCGAAAACGTTCCACTCTTCAATGATTTGCGCGTCTTTAATTCGTAAATGCGTCTCGCCTAGAACGAAGATTGGCTTTTG
>JABXIR010000249.1 GCA_013372965.1 Gammaproteobacteria bacterium | reverse complement strand
GGGGGTTGATGACTGACTCCACTGGTGTAACCCAAGAAAACTGCCTCTGGCCACCTCGTGCCCTCCGCCGATCACAATCGGGAAATGACCTTGCTCTAACGAAGTGTGTACCTGTTTAGCAAGGTTGAATTGAGCGTCGTCAATGTGCTCGTTGAGTGGCGCAATGTCTCCTTTGTCGTGAACGTTTGCGGCGATTAAAAATGGAAGATTCGCCAGCTGCGAACGAACTGCGTTTGGCCCATTTTTGGCCCCGATTCGACCTTTGTTGTTTGCGACGCCTACATCCGATGCAAAACCAATTAGGTCGATGGTATCGTTTTGGTGATTCGTATCAATTAACTGATGCCAGCGCAGTCCGAGTTCACCGTCTTCCTGATCAACGCGACCGGTCCATTCAAATTCACTCATGAATCTTTCCTCGATACATTCGCACATCTGGACGATAGCGGTTGACCTCATAGACTAAGTCAACTGGGTCACTGATATCCCAGAGTGTTAGGTTAGCGGTTGCACCTTCTGCGATAAATCCTTCGGTGGCGCCCAACCCAAGTGCTTCGGCCGCGTGTCGGGTCATTCCCAATAGCGCTTCCTCACAACTGACTCCGAACTGTGTAACCGCTAGGTTCGCTTGTATTAGCAGCGAACAGAACGGGCTAGAGCCTGGATTGTAGTCGGAAGCAATGGCCATCTTGACACCTGCATTCCTCATTGCCTCGACGGGTGGCGGCACTGTGTCTTTTAACGTGAAATAGGCACTTGGGAGAAGAACACCGACCGTCCCATTCTTTGCCATCGCTTCAATGTCGGAGGTTTGTATGCGCTCAATATGATCGGCGGATAGGCCGCCGTACTGCGCAACGAGCTCCGCGCCACCTTGGTGACTTAACTGTTCGGCATGCATCTTAACCGATAGCGAATGTTGCTGTGCGACTTCGATTATTCGTTTGCATTGCGCCGTGGAGAAACCGATATTCTCGCAGAACATATCAACGGCATCCGCGAGTTTCTTCTTTGCTGCCTCTGGAATAATTGAGTGACAAATGAAGTCGACGTATTGGTCGCTGTTATTGGCGTACTCGGGCGGTGTTGCATGAGCTGCTAACAGCGTCGTTGATACACCGATCGGGAATTGCTCTCCAAGTTTGCGTGCCACTTCCAGTTGTTTAAGCTCGTCGACTGTCGTTAATCCGTAGCCGGATTTTATTTCAATGCGGGTGACGCCTTCCTCGATGAATCGAGCAAGTCGCGGAGCAGCCGCACGATAGAGTGCGTCGAAACTTGCTGCTCGAGTCGCGCTGACGGTGGATAAAATGCCGCCACCTTTTTTTGCGATCGCCTCGTACGATTCGCCGCGTGCGCGGGCAGCAAACTCATCAGATCGATTGCCACCATAAACCAAGTGAGTGTGACAGTCGATAAAGCCAGGGAGCAGCCAACGGCCCTGAGCATCGATTTCGTAAGTTGCTTTAAGCGGTGCTCCCGACGAGATTTGCGTAATCATGCCGTTTTGAATTCCGACGTGAGAAAGATCCGAACGTTTAATCGGATCGCCGGAGTTGCCTGTCATGGCGGCGATACGAGTATTGTTTATAGCGACGTCAAATAGATTCATGATTGTGACTTGACTTTCCTGACCTAAATTGTGTTGTATATACAACTTGGATTTTAGAACTACTAGGCATGAAATGTCCATCACTCGATATCAAGTCATTCGCACTCATGTACTGTCGCTTGTTGAAGCAGGTCAGCTTAAAAGCTTTGATCGCGTGCCATCGGAAAACGAATTGGCGGAGCAATTTAGTGTCAGTCGAATGACGGCAAGAAAAGCCCTTCAATCGTTGCTTGATTCGGGTGTGATTACCCGTGTTAGGGGCAAGGGTTCGTTCGTCGCGGATCTCCAAGTGACGGGCTCGTCGCTGAGAATTACCAATATCGCAGAAGATGTTCGAGCGAAAGGTCATACGTTTTCAAGCGTGGTCCATTCGTTGGAGGAATTCAACGCGTCAGGTGATGTTGCGCGACGCTTATTACTCTCAGACGGAGAGGCGGTTTTCTACTCCGATATCGTCCATTTCGATAACAACCTACCCATCCAATGGGAGCGCAGGTATGTGCTTCGCGAGCAAGTCCCTGAGTACTTGGCTCAGGACTTTAATCTACGGACGACACACGACTACTTAGCGCAGGTCGCACCATTGGCTGCTGTACGCTCGTCAATTTCGGCGATTAATGCCGACGCTAAGGCGGTCGAAAGGCTCGATGTAGTTCCTCAAGAAGCGTGCTTACTGGTGGAGCGTCTCACCGAAAGTCGCGACGGAATCGTCGCTTTCAGTCAATTAATTTACCCAGGTACCCGCCATAAGTTGGGTGCTTCGTATGAACTCTAATCAGGAGTAAAAACAATGAATCGACATGATAAAAGTCGAGTAATTCACGCCCCAAAAGGCTCAGAATTAAGCTGTAAAAGCTGGTTGAGCGAAGCGCCATTGCGCATGCTCATGAATAACCTCGATCCGGACGTTGCTGAGCGTCCCGAAGACCTCGTGGTATACGGTGGCATCGGTCGCGCTGCGCGCGATTGGGAAAGCTTTGACAAAATCTGCGAAGTGCTACGTCGACTAGAGGATGATCAAACACTACTGGTGCAGTCGGGAAAACCTGTGGGTGTATTTACCACGCATGAGAACGCGCCGAGAGTCCTCATTGCGAACTCTAATTTAGTACCTCACTGGGCGACCTGGGAGCATTTTAATGAGCTCGATAAACAAGGCTTGGCAATGTACGGTCAGATGACCGCCGGTTCATGGATCTATATCGGCTCACAAGGTATCGTGCAAGGCACCTATGAAACGTTCGTGGCGATGGCTAAGACGCATTTCGACGGAAAGGCGAGCGGTCGCTGGATCCTTACAGGTGGACTCGGTGGCATGGGAGGCGCGCAGCCGTTAGCTGCTACGATGGCAGGGTTCTCGATGTTGGCCATCGAAGTTGATGAGACACGCATTGATTTCCGTTTACGCACAGGTTATTTGGATAAAAAAGCAGCGTCGTTGGATGAAGCCCT
>JABXIR010000204.1 GCA_013372965.1 Gammaproteobacteria bacterium | reverse complement strand
TTACCCGGTCGAAAGCGCAGCCCCGAGACTTGCTCACTAACCGTATAAAAATCACCGAACCACTGAAAACTTTTCGCCGGCATCGGTGTTGACACTGACGCTGTCACTTTAGGGCAAAACCATAAGCGTTGATCGTACCAGTAGAAATCGCCATCCGGATGCTTGAGTTCAAAATGCTGATCATCATCAAAATCGAGAGCACTAAGAAGTGTGTCAAAAACCGTGCTACGAAACTGAATGGACAGCTTTTCACTGAGCCAAAAATGCAGCCAATCGCGTTGATCACTGAGCTCATCCAATGGACGCCACCAGTGACCAAAACGGTGTATGCCCGTATGTCCAGATCCAACCACCGCAAATAACTCGAGCATCGTTCGATAGCTCTGCTCTAGCTTTTGCCGCGACTCGTTCACCCGCTGACGGGCCTCTGGTATGACGTCTTCAAAGACAGGCACCAACGATTGACGCACACGACTTCTTAAGAAACGACTATCAAAATTAGCAGGATCCGATATCACGGATAAGGCGTGCTGCGAACAGTACGATTCAATATCCCGACGCGTGACGTCGAGCAACGGACGAAGTATGCTTCCCTTCCCGACTGCACGGCCACTAGGAATGCCAAGTACTCCTCGAAGGCCATCGCCCCGAGCTAATCTTAGCAACGTCGTTTCGAACTGATCATCAGCATGGTGTGCAAGCAACAGCACATCGCCATCCACTAAAAAACCTTCAAAATTTTTGTAGCGAGCGTCTCGTGCGCCTTGCTCATTGACGATCGAAGGATTTGAAAAATGGCAGTGCATCACTTCGATGGGCACGCCAAAACTCGATGTTTGGCGTTCACAATGCGCCTGCCATTCGTCCGACGCTTCACTAATATGATGATTAACATGAAGCGCGACAATAGGACAACTGAGGTTTAAAGACGTGAGTACGTGCAGCAGGGCAACCGAATCCGCACCGCCCGAAAAACCGACCACCCAGCGCTTTGCATTAACTTGTGACAGTTGCTGACGCAGGTGGTCGCTGAGGTTCATTAGTTGCCGTAAGACATCAAGCGCGCGTAACGCTTTTCGAGCAGTTTTTCGACAGGTAGCTTTTCGAGTTCTTCTAGCTGCTTTGTGAGATGATCACGGATATTCGCCGCCATTGCGTCGACATCACGGTGAGCGCCACCCACAGGCTCTGGAATCGTTGTATCAACAATACCCAGCTCTTCTAGGACTGACGAAGTCACACCCATTGCCTCTGCCGCCTCTGGTGCTTTTTCGACGGTCTTCCAAATGATGTTTGCACAGCCTTCTGGAGAAATCACAAAGTAGGTAGAGTATTGAAGCATGTTAAGCTGATCACCTACACCAATACCAAGTGCACCGCCCGATGAGCCTTCACCAATCACTGTACAAATGATCGGCGTCTTGAGACGAGACATGACCGCTAGATTTTGTGCAATGGCTTCAGAGATACCGCGCTCTTCAGAGCCGATTCCTGGATACGCCCCTGGTGTATCGATGAGTGTGACCACCGGCAGGTTGAAACGCTCAGCCATTTCCATCAAACGAAGTGCTTTACGATAACCCTCTGGCTTTGGCATACCCCAGTTACGCTTAACCTTATCATTTACAGAGCGCCCCTTCTCTTGGCCAATAACCATAACTGGCTTGCCGTTAAGACGAGCGAGTCCACCAATGATCGACTTATCGTCCGCGTAGTGGCGGTCGCCGTGAAGCTCTTGAAAATCGGTAAAAATTCGAGGGATATAATCCAGCGTATACGGACGTCGTGGGTGACGAGCGACCTTAACAATTTGCCAAGAGTCTAGCTTTTTGTAGATTTCGGCGGTGAGCTTGTCACACTTATCACGCAGTCGCTGAACTTCATCGCTGATGTTGAGCTCGTTGTCATGACCTACGTGCTTTAACTCTTCAATTTTTGCTTCGAGCTCGGCGATCGGTTGCTCAAAGTCGAGGTAATTAGGATTCATAATATCTCTCTAATACTGCCAAAGACCTTTCATTAAAGACCTCTGATATTCGTTATCTTCGGGGGTTGTGTGGTGCTTTGAATTTACAAAGCTCATATCATCACACGAAAAATTTTGCCCATGATACGAAAAAGTGACCCACCAGTCGAGTTCAATCATCGGTAATTTATTGACACTGCGGACTCTCCGACAATTTGCTTAATTCGATTGAGCGCTTCATCGCTCGGTAAAATATTAAATTGCTCGCCAAATCCGATTTCTCCGAACGCGGCCTGATTTTGGTAAGCAACTATGACAGGGCAGTTTCCGCTGAACTCATTGACCAGTCCAGCGAATGTTGAAACAAATGCATTCGCCTCTCGCGACTCTAAACGAACCGTGACGTTTTCAACTAAACGACTGCGTGCTTCATCCCATGAATAAAGATCGCTTGCACGCATCTTCAAGCCGCCAGAGTAGTCATCATGACTAACTTCACCCTCGATAACGACTAACTGATTCATTACCAATTGATCACGAAAGCGTTCGTACATATCGGCAAACAAGGCAATTTCCATTTGTGCCGTACGATCATCGAGTTTTACGAAGCACATGGTGTCACCTCGCTTTGTTTTCATGGTGCGAAGATCAACAATTAAGCCAACAATACGCTGTTTAGAGCGCTCAGCGCGCAGATCTCGAATTCGATACTTTATGACCCTAGCCAGCTCGTCCTCGTACTCGTCAATGGGGTGACCCGTCAAATACAGGCCGAGCGTCGCTCGCTCATGATCTAAGCGCTGACGTAGCGTCCACTTTGATGCTGACATGAAGTCGTGGTAGCAATTTTTATCTTCATCAGGCTCAGGAACAAAACCACCAAATAAATCGCCCATCCCCGCATCTTCAGATTTCAGCATTTGATCGGCGGTCTTTACCGCGTTAGGCATGGCCTCTAGCATAATGGCTCGACGTATGGACAGATCTTCGACATCGGGTCCAATCTCATCGAAAGCACCTGAGTAAATAAGCGCTTCGATGGCACGTTTATTCACGCGTTTCGCATCGATTCGACTACAAAAATCGAACAAATCGGTAAACGGCCCATCTTGACGAGCCTCTAATATACTGCCGACCGGTCCCTCACCCAGCCCCTTGATTGCGCCCAGACCGTAGACGACCTCACCATCGTCATTTACTGAGAATTTGAACTCTCCCATATTGACGTCGGGCGGCAATATGGTGAGCCCCATCTGACGACATTCATCTAGAAAGGTGACGACTTTATCGGTTTTATCCATGTCTGATGACATGGTTGCAGCCATAAACTCAGCCGGATAGTGTGCTTTCAGCCAAGCGGTTTGGTACGACACAATAGCGTATGCGGCCGAGTGCGACTTGTTAAAGCCATAGCCCGCAAACTTTTCTACTAAGTCGAAAATCTTTATGGCGAGATCGGCATCAATACCAATAGACGAGGCACCATCTTGGAAAGTAGAACGCTGCTTTGCCATTTCCTCGGGCTTCTTCTTACCCATCGCTCGACGAAGCAAGTCTGCCTTACCAAGAGAATAACCCGCCAGAACCTGAGCAATCTGCATAACCTGTTCTTGGTAGACGATCACGCCATAGGTGGGTTCGAGAATCGGTTTTAAGCTCTCGTGCTGATAGGTTTTATCCGGATAGGCCACCTCAGCGCGCCCGTGCTTACGATTAATGAAGTCATCTACCATGCCCGACTGGAGTGGTCCGGGTCGGAACAGTGCCACCAGTGCGATCATATCTTCGATATCATCGGGCTGAAGACGTAAGATTAATTCTTTCATCCCACGCGACTCTAGCTGGAATACCGCGGTCGTTTCTGCACGTTTTAAAAGCTGGAAGGTTTTCTCGTCGTCTAGGGGAATCTTGGAAATATCGACCGGGTCACAGCCTGACTGTTGTTGTCGACCATTCACCATCTCGAGCGCCCAGTCAATGATCGTTAAGGTCCGCAATCCGAGAAAGTCGAATTTAACGAGCCCTGCGTCTTCAACGTCGTTTTTATCGTACTGGGTCACAAGACCTGAGCCATCTTCTTCCGAGTACAACGGTGCAAAATCGGTTAATTTCGAAGGTGCAATCACCACGCCACCCGCGTGCTTGCCCACGTTTCGAACCGTCCCCTCTAGACGAACAGCCATGTCCCAAATTTCCTGAGCCTCCTCATCTTTTGACAGGAACTCTGGCAATTGAGGCTCTTCTTCGAGCGCCTTGGCGAGTGTCATACCAGGATCGGCGGGGATCAATTTCGAGAGCTTATCAGCCAAGCCATATGATTTACCTTGAACCCGAGCCACATCTCGCACAACCGCCTTCGCCGCCATCGTACCAAAGGTAATAATCTGAGAAACGGCCTCACGTCCATAGTGATCTGCAACGTAAGAAATCACCTTATCGCGATCTTCCATGCAAAAATCGACGTCGAAGTCGGGCATCGAGACACGCTCTGGGTTCAAGAATCGCTCAAAAAGAAGGTCGTATTTTAACGGGTCAATATCCGTAATAAGCAACACATAGGCGACCAGTGAGCCAGCACCTGATCCACGCCCAGGGCCCACCGGGATGTTGTGATCTTTCGCCCACTGGATGAAGTCCATGACGATCAAAAAGTACCCGGGGAACCCCATCTGAATAATAATATCGAGTTCGAACTGAAGTCGTTCAGCATACTCTTTGTAGAGTTCATCCCAGTTAGCAACGTCACGACCAAAATCAGTTTCTAGGCGTTTCTCTAAACCTTCGTAACAAATCTTGTTGAAAAACTCGGTTTCGGTTAGGCCGTCAGGGATTGGGAAGTCTGGCAGGTAGGGTTTACCCAACTCGATTTCAACATTACAGCGGAGGGCGATTTGATACGAGTTTTCAATCGCCTCGGGGATATCGGCAAATAACACCTCCATCTCGTCGGCTGTGCGAAGATACTGTTGTGGAGAATAACGTTTGACACGGCGTTTATCACCGAGAGTGTAACCATCGTGAATGCAGACGCGGGTTTCATGCACTTCAAAATCTTCACTCTTAATAAAGCGCACGTCATTCGTTGCGACCACGGGAAGGCCCAAACGACTAGCTAGCGCTACCGCCGCATGAACGTGTTGCTCGTCGCCTGCTCTACCACAACGATGTAATTCGATAAAGAAACGATCAGGAAAGGTCGTGCTCCACCAATTGGCGCGCGCTTCAGCGACCGCATCGTGACCCGCTAGTAAGTGCTGACCTACATCGCCATCCTTACCCGCTGATAGAACGATGATCCCCTCGTTTAACTCCTCGAGCCAAGCTCGAGACACAGCGGGCACGCCCTGATGCTGGCCTTTCGTCCAAGAACGAGAAATGAGTTCGGTGATATTTTTGTAACCTTGGAGGTTTTGCGCGAGACAGCAAACAATGAAGCTTTCTTCATCATCTCTAACAAACAAATCACAGGCGACAATCGGCTTGATGCCCGAGCCTTCACATGCTTTATAGAACTTAATTTGACCGAATAAGTTATTAAGGTCGGTAATTGCCAACGCTGGCCGACCATCGGACACTGTTTTGGCTACGAGAGGTTTTACTTTGACAATACTGTCAACGAGAGAGAATTCCGTTCTCACCCGTAAATGCACAAATTTAGACACGCCTAACCTCTATTTTAATTCTTCTAGTAGTCGCTTTACTGGGCCAAAACTCCGACGGTGAAAAGGCGTCGGTCCTAATTTTTCCAAGGCGGCTAAATGCGCCTTGGTTGGGTAACCCTTGTGCGACTTAAAACCGTAATCGGGATACGCCTTGTCGAGCGCGTCCATTTCACGATCGCGCGTTACTTTCGCAACAATGGAGGCAGCACTAATCTCTGCGATCAGCCCATCCCCTTGAACCACTGCCTCTGATGCGTAATGCCACTTTGGTAGTTTATTACCATCTACCTTAACGAATGTTGGTGGAATACTCAAAGCATCTACGGCACGTTTCATAGCAAGTAAAGTTGCCTGCAAAATATTGATCTCATCGATCTCTTCGGGTGACGCACGACTTACCGAAACGCACAATGCCTTCTCTAAGATTTCATCATAAAGCGCGATGCGCTTGGCCTCGGATAGTTTCTTCGAATCATTGAGCCCCTCGATCGGGCGATTCGGATCGAGAATGACGGCGCTGGTCACTACATCACCTACTAATGGGCCCCGCCCCACCTCGTCGACACCGGCAATTCGTGAATGATCGACAATCGCGTCAAACAGGTCTAGGGATTGCATAGTGCCACTAACGCCTCAGCTGCCTTACTGCCACCGCCCTGTCTAAGCTGTTGCGCCATCTCGGAAAATGAGTCGTCAGGAGCCTTTGAAAGACAGGCTAAGATCTCTTGATACAACCGTTCTTCGGATGCATCGTGCTGAATAAGCTCTGAAACCACTTCGCGTCCGGCAATTAAATTTGGCAAGGCAATAAATGGGGTGTCGACAATACGGCTAAGAATGGCATAGCCTAACCTGCTCGTTTTGTAAGCGACAACCATTGGGCGATTGAGCAACATTGCCTCGAGTGCCGTGGTACCCGACGTGAGTAGTACGGCGTCTGAGGCACTCATCACGTCATGCGAACGCCCATCGAATACCGTCGCGTCTAACTCGCCATAGCAAGATAGAATTTCATTAATTTGAGCACGACGTTCGGGACTCGACGCGGGAATCAACACACCATCGATTTCACCGTCGCGCTGAAGCTGCAACGCAACTTCACAGTAGAGCCGCCCCATCATATCGACCTCATTCCCGCGACTACCCGGCATCAGCGCAAGCCAACGCTTAGACTCATCCACGTTTAGTGCTGCTCGAGCTTCTTCTTTCGGGCGTTCCGTTAACTGGTACGCAAGAGGATGCCCTACAAAACATACCGGCATCTGATGCTCTTTATAAAAATCCGCTTCAAAGGGCAACAAGGTCAGCATCAAATCCGCCGCCCGCTTGATTAACTTAATACGACCTTTTCTCCAGGCCCATACAGACGGACTCACGTAGTGCGCTGTCTTAACGCCCGCTTGTTTCAATGCGAGTTCAATTTTCAACGTGAAATCAGGCGAATCGATTCCGATAAAAATGTCAGGAGGCTCAGAAGTGTATCGCGATATGATATTTCTGCGGATGGATAATAGCTCAGGCAATCGCTTAAGTGGCTCAACAAGACCCATCACCGAGAGGCGATCCATCGGGAAGTGAGACTCGAAGCCTTGTTCGATCATTCTCGGGCCGCCAATACCTTCGAACTGAGCGTCAGGCCAGTAATTCTTTAGCGCCTGAATGAGATCGGCCCCTAAAATATCACCACTTGCCTCACCGCAGACTATTGCGACTCGACGGGGCATTAGCGAATAATTCCCCGCGTGCTGGAGGTAATTGAATCAATAAACAAGGTAATATGGTCGCCATCCGGACTAATCGCACGAATTTCGGTTAGTGCGTCATCAAGCTTAAGCTTGCGACGATAGAGCAGTTTGTAGGCACGAGTGACATCTTGGATTTGCTCAGGATCGTAGCCACGGCGCTTTAGGCCTTCTGCGTTGATTCCTTTCGGTTCAGCTCGATGACCCGACGCGGTAACGTAGGCAGGAATATCCATACTGACGCCCGTACCGAAACCAGTAAAACTATGGGCACCAATTTTGACCCGTTGATGCACTAACGAATAGCCACCAAGAATCGCCCAATCACCCACAATCACATGACCGGCAAGAGAGGCATTATTAACTAAGATGCAGTGATTACCCACGATGCAATCGTGGCCAATATGAGCATACGCCATGATTAGATTATCGTTTCCGACTCGGGTTTCACCCAAATCTTGAATCGTTCCTCGGTGAATAGTCGCGCCTTCACGAATGACATTTCTATCCCCCATCTTCAACCACGTCTCCTCGCCCTTAAACTTAAGATCAGGCGTTGCTTCGCCAACCGTCGCGAATTGGAAGATATGGCAATCAGCGCCGATGATGGAAGGCCCTTTTACGACTGCATGCGATTCGAGTCGGGTGCGATCACCCAAAGTGACATCACCCTCTACGATACAATAAGGGCCGATGTAAACATCTTTACCAAGTTTGACGGAATCGTCGACGATCGCAGTAGGATGGATAGTATTTGACACAATTACCTCGCTTAATCGGATGGTTTTTGTTCAGCACTGGTAATTGTAGCCGACGCGGCGAGTTGTTCACCAACCCACGCCTTACACTCAAATTTCCATATGTTACGCTTATGCGTTAGGTAAGACGCCTCAATACGAAGTACGTCACCCGGCACAACTCGACGCTTAAAGCGAACCGACTCAGCACCGGCAAACAAATACAATGCTCCGCTCTCTGCGGTTTGGTCGCACGATACAAAGCCAAGGATTCCAGCAGCTTGAGCCATCGCTTCTAGAATCATCACACCCGGGAAAATCGGATTACCAGGAAAGTGACCACTAAACTGTGGTTCGTTCGCTGTTACGTTTTTTAACGCAATGACCGACCCGAACTTTTCGACCGACTCGACTCGATCGATTAATAAAAAAGGATAACGATGCGGTAAGTACTTTTGAATTTCGATGATATCCATCGGCTGCCCCTGACCCTGCTTTGAGTTATTTTTTCTTAAAAAAATCGTTCAACTGATTAAATCGCACCGCATTGCGTTTCCATGTTTTAGTATCCGACATCGGTGTACCAGAAGAATAGGAACCCGGCTGCGTGATTGATCTTGTGACCATCGTCATGCCCGTCACATGTACGTCATCGCAAATGGAAATATGCCCCACAACGCCTACACCACCTGCTAGCGTACAACGCTTACCGATTACCGAGCTACCAGCAATTCCTGTACACCCTGCGATTGCTGAGCCTTCTCCAATAACCACGTTATGCGCAATTTGAACCAAGTTATCGATGATGACGTTATTTTCTATCACCGTATCATCGAGTGCGCCACGATCGATTGTGGTATTCGCGCCGATATCAACGTCATCCCCAATTGAGACTGAGCCAAGTTGGTTTATTCTCAGCCACCCATCTTTTGTTGGAGCGAAACCAAAGCCATCAGATCCGATCGTTGCGCCACTCTGAATTCTCACCCGATCACCGAGCTTCACATGATGATAAATCGAAACGTTTGGCATAATGTGGCAATCTGCGCCGATCACGGCGTAATCAGAAATGACGACGTTAGCGCCTATCCACGAGCCTTCTCCAATAACGACGTCGTCACCAACCACCGCATTCGGCCCGATGGTAACCCGTGACGCAATTTTTGCACTTGATGAAATGATAGCTGAAGGGTGAATCTTTTGGTCGGCGATTGGCGCATTATCGAATAACTTCGTCGCTCTCGCGAACGCTAGGTATGGCTGATCGACTACGATGGCATTACAGGGGACTCTATCGAGAACGCTCGAGGCGATAATAACCGCTGCAGCGCGGGTGTGCTCAAGCTGAGCCGCGTACTTTGGGTTAGCAAGAAATGAAAGCTGCGTTGGGCCCGCGTTGTTTAACGTCGCGAGCCCTGAAATAAGCACATCTTGATCACCGTGAACGTTACCGCCAATGGCTTCAGCGACCTGAGCTAGTGAAATAGCCAAATGTGCTTACCCCCCTATTAGCCTTCTTGGTTTAAACGCTCAGTAAGGCGCGGAGTTAGATCAAAAGACGTATCAACGTGAAGTACCACTGGACGCGCTTGCTGACGACCCGTCGGAATCATAGCGCCTTTGTCCAACAGTAGGCCGATGCCTTCTGAGTTGATGATTTCGTTCAACGCTGCCATGCCGCGCGGCTGAAGCTCAGCAAAAATTCCCTGAAGAACACGGTTTTGCGCATCACGAAGCTTGGTGTTTGCCGCCTGAAGGTCGACGTTTTTGTTTTGGATAAGTGCTTGCTGAGCAGCCAACTGCTCTTGGCTCCAAGCCACTGCATTCGCTTGGCCTTCTTCTTGGAGTGAACGAATGTCTGCAACCAGTTGCTCTGCTTGCGCTAGAGTGGCTTGATAATCTGACTCGGCTTCAAGCGCTAGCAAACGCTGCTGCGCGACATCAGTTTCGAGAAGAGCGGCCTGAAAGTCGACAACTGCAACTTTACCCTGCGCAGAAACAACGGCCGACAACGTTAGCGCAACAAGCGCGATGGATAAATTTTTAATAACACTCACGAATAAATCTCCAAAAATTATTATGTAATTAGTTTAAAACGATTGTCCCATTGAGAACTGGAAGCCCTCAAGGAACTCACCACCGTTACGCTCTGCTTCTTCTCGCAGCTCTTCGGAATAATTGAAGGGCTTAGCGTAACTAAACGTTAGTGGTCCAAAGGTTGAAATCCATGTCAGGCTAATGCCGTAAGATCCATAAAGCTTGCCACCATCAAATCCATGACAGTTTAACTCACCATTTTCACAACTGGTACTAAAAACGTTACCGGTATCGATGAAAAACGATGACTGAACACTTCGCTGATCCTCAACGAACGGTGTCGGAAAGATGAAATCTAAGCCAGCAGTGACAAGTAAGTTACCACCGAAGGCGCGCGTTCCATACTGATTATTATCACGAACGACTAACTGCCCGTTATCATCCACAAGCGTTGGAATAGTGGCCCCATTTGCGTCAACTACACCGACACCAACGTAATCCTGTGCTGGTGAGGTACGTGGACCTAACACGTTACGGTAGTAACCACGGACCGAGCCAAGACCACCTGCATAAAAGTTCTCGAAGAATGGTAGCTCGTCGAGGTCACCATAGCCATCACCGTAACCCACCCGACCGCGGACTTTCATCGTGAGCCAATCGAACACTGGTTGGAAGTATTGACCTTCGTAGTTTAAGCGCCAGTAGGTCAGATCCGACCCCGGAACGGCAACCTCGAAGCGAACCGATTGTCGGTAGCCACGATCTGGAAGAATGCCTCGGTTTAGTGTCGACTGCAGCCAGCTAACGTTGTAAATAAAGTCATCGTATTCGTCACCGTACTCGTCAAGGAAGCCAGGCGGGTTACTCACTACTTGAGAATCGGCCAGTGTCGCCATGTCGTTAACGGAACAGTTAAAGTAAATATACTGTGCTCCGTTCGCCGCGGTACCCTGCGAGTAACAATCATTTGGATCATCCTGATAGATTTGGTTATAGAGCGGATTTCCAGCGTCGTCGAAAATTGGGTTGCCACTATCGTCGAGTATCGGGTCGTTGATATCGTCAACGAACTGACCGAGGTCGTTGTCAAGGTCGTCTTTTGTAATCCACGAGTTATAGAAACCATCACGAGGATCAAAAGGCGTTGACATAATCTGCTGTGCTGGCGAGAACCCAGGCGTAATTAACGAGTGCGTATAATTGACACCCATCGAAATTCGTTCGATCTCAGAAATTGGCCAACCAAAGGTAACACCGACACCGTACTTATCGACACCGAACGGCGTGAAACCTGAAGAACCGAAATCACGCTTATTGTAAAAAACGTTAAAGCCACGACTCACGCCATCTGGAGTGAAATACGGATCGGTATAACTAAGGTTCGCTGACTTGTAATACTTCGAGGTACTAATGTTGATACCAAACGCATTACCGGTACCCAAAAAGTTATTCTGCTGAAGATTCGCTTGAAGAATCAGCCCGTAACCATCGGAATAGCCGACTGAGCCACCCACTGAGCCGGAGGTCGTTTCCTCAACGGTGTAAGTCACGTCCACTTGGTCATCACGTCCAGGCACTTCTGTGGTTTCGACATTCACCGACGAGAAGAAACCAAGTCGCTCTAGACGAATCTTACCCTGATCAATAGCCACATTAGATGCGCTGGCACCTTCCATCTGTCGCATTTCACGACGCAGCACTTCGTCTGCCGTTTTGGTGTTACCACGGAATTCTACGCGTCGAACGTAAGTTCGTGCACCCGGCTGTAAAAAGTATGAAACATTGACCGTACCGTCTTCTTGGAGCTCAGTAACACCCTGCACCTCTGCAAAGGTATAACCAGCGTTACTGAGACGCTGAGTCATATAATCGGACGACGTCGTCATAAGCAACTGAGAAAACGTCATGCCCGGCTGAAGCAAGTTAAGACGGTTCATTTCAGCTTCAGGAATGACCATTTCGCCCAATAAGTCGATCGTCCCAACCGTATACTGTTCGCCCTCGGTAATCTGAATGGTAATAAAGATCGACTCGTAATCGTCGCTGATCGATACTTGAGCTGAATCGATGTCGAATTCTAGATAACCACGATCTAAGTAGTGACTACGAAGGGACTCGATGTCACCTGTCAGCTTTTCGCGAGAGTACTTGTCGTCGCTCATAATCCATGACAACCAGTTGGTCGTCTGCATCTCGAAACGCTCGGTTAGCTCTTCATCAGTGAACAGTGTATTACCGACGATGTTGATATGACGAACCGAAGCCGCCGTACCTTCGTCGATATCAATCTTGATGCCGACACGGTTTCGCGGCAACTCAGTAACTTCTGTCGTTACGCTCGCATTGTATCGACCCTGAGACATGTACTGTCTCTCGAGCTCGGCGCCAATGCCCTCAAGCACTGAACGTCGGAATATTTGGCCCTCTTGAAGACCACTGTCAGCCATTCCGCTTAGCAGGTCTTCCTCACTGATGGCCTTTTCGCCTTCGATTTCGATCGTATCGATCGCAGGACGTTCTACCAAATGAACAACCAGCACACCATTATCTTCTTCGAAGCGAACGTCATCATAGTAGCCCGAGGCAAAAAGCGAGCGTGCCGCTACCTGGAGAACATATGAATCAATTTGGTCGCCGATATTAATCGGCAGGGAAGCAAATACAGTGCCCGAAGAAAGTCGTTGTAACCCTTCTAGTCGGATATCTCTGACTTCGAAAGACGAGGCCGCCGCGATCGACGGAAACCACGCCAACGCCAGTAAAGTTCTAGCAAAACGTTTCATACAAACCTTTAACATCAAGATGCGCTCGCGCGCACAACTTATAAATTATTATTTAACCTAAACGCACTATGTCGTTATAAACCGCGAGGATGGTCACTCCAAGTAACAACACCACTCCTAGTTGGAGTCCAAATTGTTGAATTCGTTCACTCACTGGTGAACCTTTTATTGCTTCAATGGCATAAAACAACAAATGACCGCCATCAAGTACAGGAATTGGCAATAAATTTAATACACCTAGACTGACACTTAATAATGCCAACAGTGACAACCAAGCATAAAATCCGTTTTGCGCAGAGTCGGTCGCCACTTTAGCAATGGTAATGGGTCCACTCAAGTTTTTTACCGAAATTTGACCACTAATCATTTTTATGAGCGACTCAAAAATAAAGACAGACGTGTCTAAAGTTCGCTCGACCCCAATGGACAGAGACTCAAGAACCGAGTAGTGGTAGCGCCGAATCATTTCTTCAGGATAACGGATCGGTTCAATACCAATCCCGATGCGACCAACAGTACCAGACTCTGTTGCGACCGATTGAATTTGCATCGGTAATTCGAGGAATTCGTCACCGCGTTGCACACCAGCAACCAGAGAATCACCAGGGGAAGATTCAATGACGCTCAACCACGCGCTAAAGTCGGTGTAATACTGGCCGTTCAAGCTAGTGATCTCATCGCCCACTTGCAATCCCGCATTGCTCGCCGCGCCACCATCCACAAGCGAAGCGACGATAATCTTCAACGGAGGAGACCAAGGTGTTATCCCGAGTTCCGCTAATGGATCGCTGATCTCACCTTCACTTAAGAAATTCTCGATCTCAATCTGAGAATCGTAAACGACACTGGACTCTGGATACCGGAGCTCAAAACGTATCGTACCGGTCTCACCCGCGCGCTGAAGCAGTGCCAACGAGACTTCCTGCCAAGTGCGTACCTCTTCACCGTCTACCTTAGTAATCTCTTGACCCGACTCAAGTGCGATACTCGCCTCAGCATTCGCACTCTCATAACTGCCAATAACTGGAGCCAAACCCACTTCACCACGAAGTGATAACGCAAAGAAAACCACCGCTGCGAGTAATAGATTAATCAGTGGACCCGCAGCTACAATCGCAAAACGTTGCGCAACCGTTTTGCGGTTAAACCAAGTCGATTCGTCACCAACCGATGGCTCATCAGGTGATTCACCCGCCATTTTCACAAAGCCACCCAATGGGATGGCCGCTAATACGTATCGGGTACCTGTCCGCCCCGTCCATCCAAGTAAGGTAGGACCAAAACCGATTGAAAACTTCAACACATGCACACCGCAGCGTCGAGCGACCCAAAAATGTCCGAATTCGTGAATCGCAATAAGCAGGCCGAGTGTTATAGCGGCATAGAAAACCGTAATCAAAAAATCCATCAGTGGCATTCCCGGGTAATAATCTGTGAGGCGAGCGCTCTCGCTTCTTTGTCACATTCCAACACTTGCTCTACAGATACGACTTTAGCGCTTGTTAGGGTTTCGAGAACCCGCTCATTGACGACAGAAATCTGATCAAAACGAATCGACTCTGCCAAGAAACTTGCCACGGCAACCTCATTGGCTGCGTTTAATATTGCAGGTGTGGTTCCACCAGCTGTCATGGCGTCCATTGCCAGTTTCAAACACGGGAATCGAGCAAAGTCTGGCGTGTTAAAGTTAAGCGACAGCACGTCTTTAAAACTCAGGTCAGCAACGCCCGCATCAATACGGTTTGGCCAGGCCATACCGTAAGAGATAGGAGTTCGCATATCTGGGTTACCCATCTGAGCAATCACGGAGCCATCAACGTACTGAACCATTGAATGCACGACACTTTCAGGATGAATAACCACGTCAATCTGCTCTGGGTGAACATCGAAAAGCCAGCAAGCCTCAATAAACTCAAGCCCTTTGTTCATCATAGTAGCTGAGTCAACAGAAATCTTACGCCCCATCGACCAATTAGGATGCGCCACCGCTTCTGCTACAGAGATCTGACTAAACGTGTCTAGACGTCGCTCTCGGAACGGACCGCCAGATCCAGTTAGAAGAATTTTTTTGACACCGTGCTCCCCAGCGAACCGCCCATCAGGAAGGCACTGAAAAATTGCGTTATGCTCGCTGTCGATTGGAAGCACCTCAGCACCACCTGCCCTTACGGCATCCATAAATAAATGGCCGGTGACAACCAGTGACTCTTTATTCGCTAGCAATACGCGCTTACCTTTTGACGCCGCTGCCAAAGAAGGGCGGACACCAGCAGCACCAACAATCGCCGCCATGACCATATCGACCGATGCATGGGATGACACCTCACACATAGATTCGACGCCGTAATCCACCGAGGTCGTTCCCCCAAGCGCATCCGCAACTTCTTTCGCAGCTTCCGGCGTCGCCATGAC
>JABXIR010000280.1 GCA_013372965.1 Gammaproteobacteria bacterium | reverse complement strand
TACCGAGTTCCGTACCGTGGTTAATGAGGATGGCGTCGAGGTTGAAGAGCCTTATCAAGTCGCTGAGCGAAGCTTTATTTCGCTTGCCCGAATCCAGCAACCGCTCTCGAACCGATTCGTGATCAACGGGTTACGGCAGCAGGAAGCACGGGACTTAGCATTGTTGCTTCGTGCGGGTGCCTTAGCTGCCCCAGTTTACTTCGAAGAAGAGCGAACCATCGGACCATCACTCGGTGCTGAAAATATTCAAAAAGGTGTTGAGTCAATTCAGATCGGTTTAGCGCTCGTTGTCGTGTTTATGCTGATCTATTACCGTGCCTTTGGTGTCGTAGCTAACGTTGCGTTGGCGGTAAACCTTGTGCTTATGGTTGCGGTCATGAGTATGCTTGGCGCTACGTTAACGATGCCTGGAATCGCGGGTATGGTGTTAACAGTCGGTATGGCGGTTGATGCAAACGTACTAATTTTTGCGAGAATTCGGGAAGAATTGAGGCAGGGTAAAAATGTACAAACGGCGATTAACTCTGGCTACGAGCGTGCATTTAATACCATCTTTGATGCCAACATTACGACCTTCCTAGTAGCGGTGATTTTGTATGCAGTAGGGACGGGTCCAGTACAAGGTTTTGCAGTGACACTGATGGTCGGTATTGTGACCTCTATGTTTACAGCGATCATGTTTACGCGTTGGATCGTGAACGCAACGTGCGGCGGTCGTCGCATCAAAACATTGTGGATTTAAGGAGCGCACGATGACTGAACAAACATCTCCACGCGTCGTGAACTTCATGAGCTTCCGTTGGGTGGCCACGATTCTCTCGACTTTACTTATCGCGGCTTCAATTGCCTCCATTTCGGTGAAAGGTCTTAACTTTGGTCTCGACTTCACCGGTGGTACGTTGCTCGAGCTTGAATACGAACAACCAGCCGACTTAGCGACGATTCGCGAGCGCCTTAACGCCGAGGGCTTTGAACACTTTACAGTGATTAATTATGGTTCTGAGCGAGACGTCATGATTCGAATGAAGGGTACGGGCAGTGCTCAACAGAATGATGCAATTTTGAACCTTCTCAAATCGAGCGGCGAAGAAATTACGCTCAAACGCGGTGAGTACGTTGGTCCACAGGTCGGTGGCGAACTTCGAGAACAAGGTATTCTCGCGATGGTTTCGGCTCTCGTCGTCATGATGATTTACGTGTCTGTGCGATTTCAGTACAAGTTCTCAATTGGCGCGGTAACGGCTTTGGCGCACGACGTTATCATCACGATTGGTTTATTTTCGTTCTTCGGCTGGACCTTTGATTTAACGGTCTTGGCGGCTGTACTCGCTGTGATCGGTTATTCGTTGAATGACACGATTGTGGTGTCGGACCACATTCGCGAGGGTTTCCGAAAACTTCGGTCGGACGATTCTATCTTCGTGATTAACGCTGCGATCACACAAACGTTGGAACGTACTGTGATTACCTCGTTTACAACCTTATTGGTGGTCCTATCGTTGTTCTATTTCGGTGGAGAGATGATTCATGGTTTCGCAACTGCGTTATTAATCGGGATCGTCGTTGGTACCTATTCATCTATCTACATGTCAGCGAACGTTTTGGTGACTCTGCGACTATGTCGTGAAGACCTGTTGCAAAAAGACAGTGAAGAGATTGACCCCAACGGCGTCGTCTAAAATGTCGCTTGCAGTATAAAAAAGGATGGCTCGCCATCCTTTTTTTGTTCTAAAACGACACTCTGTGTTGCTTTAATGCGTCTAATCGATCGGAAGTGCGGTTGAGTTCTTAATTTCCGTCACTGCAATATGAGAATGAATTTCACGTACTAGAGGATTGGCCGTTAAGGTGTGTCTTATGAAGTGCTCATACGACTTAATGTCTTTCGTGATGATTTTGAGCATGTAGTCCCAAGTACCGGCCATGGTGTAACACTCGACCACTAGAGGCTCAACCGACATCGACTTTTCAAATGACATAAGATCCTGGTTGCTTTGGGCTGCCAGATTTACTGTAGCGAACACTACAATATCAATGCCGACTGCTTCAGGGCTTAATATGGCAACCTGTCGCTTAATCACACCGAGATCCTGGAGTCGTTTAATTCGTCGCCAGCATGGCGACTGACTCATATTGACACGTTCTGCGATCTCAGAGGAGGTTAGCGAGGCATCCTGCTGAAGAACGTGGAGAATTCTCTTATCTTGTTGGTCGAGTTCAATCATAAGTATTTATCTAAGTATCGCGGTTAATTTGTATACTATATACCTAATTAGTATTTATTTTAAATAAAATCTGTCGATAAATCGAAACTAGAGAGAGAAAGAAAATAATAATTTCTGCCGCTTGCGACTAAGATTAAAGGCTAATTATTCAAGCATAACAACAATAACAATACTTAGTCCGGAGACGGTACATGATTGATTACAGTATCACCCTCGACGATAAATACAATCCAGCCGCGAAGCGCGCTTATATGACAGGGATTGAGGCGCTCGTTCGTCTTCCAATGCTGCAACGTCAGCGTGACCTAGCGAAAGGTTTGAATACCGCAGGCTTTATCTCAGGTTATCGCGGATCACCGCTCGGCGGCGTCGATCAGGCGCTATGGAAAGCGAAGCCGTATTTATCAGAGCATCACATTACCTTTCAACCGGGCATCAACGAAGATCTTGCAGCAACCGCAGTTTGGGGTTCGCAACAAGTTAATTTGAACGATGAAGCGAATTACGATGGCGTATTCGCAATGTGGTACGGCAAAGGCCCAGGCGTTGATCGAAGCATGGATGTTATCAAACACGCGAATGCGTTCGGTACATCCAAGCACGGCGGTGTTTTAGCCATTGCGGGCGATGATCATGCATGTAAGTCGTCTACTCTGCCACACCAGTCAGAGCATATGTTTATCGGTGCGTCCGTTCCTGTTCTCAATCCGTCGAATGTCCAAGAGGTGCTCGATCTTGGTATCTATGGATGGGAGCTTTCCCGTTACTGCGGTTGCTGGGTAGCGCTGAAGGCCATCACAGAGAACATGGACTCAGCTATATCAGCGAATATCGACCCGAATCGCATTGATATTAAAATCCCCGATGGATTTGAGTTGCCTGCAGATGGTGTTCACGCTCGCTGGCCAGATCGTCCTCTGGATCAAGAAAAACGCCTCAACAAATTCAAGATTTACGCGGCACGAGAGTTTGCGCGCGTTAATAACCTCAATAAAATAGTCATTGATAGCGAAAAACCACGACTCGGCATCATCACAACGGGTAAGTCTTACCTCGATGTAATGCAAGCACTCGAAGACCTAGGCATCGGTGACGATTTGGCGACGAAGATCGGTCTGCGCGTCTACAAAGTTGGCATGAGTTGGCCGCTAGAGCCGGTTGTGACGCACCAATTCGCAGAAGGCCTCGATGAGATTCTGGTTGTTGAAGAAAAGCGTTCGATCATCGAAGATCAGCTAACGGGTCAGCTTTACAACTGGCCAACCGACAAACGTCCTAGAGTGATCGGTGAGTTTGATGAGAACGGCAAAGATCTGTTACCGAACCTTAGCGAACTGACTCCGGCGATGATTGCGCGCGTGATCGCGCAGCGTGTCGCGCAGTATTTTACCTCTGAAATTGTTCAGTCACGGTTGAACTTTATTAACACCAAGGAAGCGACACTATTCGCCCGCAAGCCTTTGGTTGAACGCATGCCGCATTATTGTTCAGGCTGTCCACACAATACCTCGACCAAACTCCCTGATGGTAGTTTGGCAATGGCGGGTATCGGTTGCCACTATATGGCGACCTGGATGCCTGACGGTCGAGCGGGTAACACCTTTACTCAGATGGGTGGAGAGGGTGTCACATGGGTAGGACAGGCGCCGTTCACCAAGCGCAAGCATATGTTCCAGAATTTAGGTGACGGAACCTATTTCCATTCGGGCATTCTCGCCATTCGTCAAGCGATCTCATCCGGCGTCAATATCACCTACAAAATTTTATTCAACGATGCAGTAGCGATGACTGGCGGTCAGCCGGTAGATGGTGAGCTTTCCATCGATAAGTTATTGTTCCAGCTGCGCGGTGAAGGTGTAAAACGCATTGCTTGGGTCGTTGACTTAAAAGAGTTCGACGGCAAGCTACCGAAGGCGCCATTCGAGGGTATTTCAGTACATGAGCGCGACGATATGGATGCGGTGCAACGGGAACTTCGTGAAGTCGAGGGGACCACAGTCATTGTGTATCAGCAGACCTGTGCGTCAGAAAAGCGTCGTCGTCGTCGCAAGGGTGCTTTCCCCACACCGAAAGAGCGTTTAGTGATTAACTCAGATGTCTGCGAGGGCTGCGGTGATTGCGGCGTCGCATCAAACTGTTTGAGCCTTCAGCCGGTCAAGACCGAGTTGGGTATCAAGCGTAAGATTGATCAGAGTTCATGTAATCTCGACTTTTCGTGTGTTAAAGGCTTCTGCCCAAGTTTTGTGTCTGTAGAAGGTACGCTGCGCAAGGCGTCAGCGCAGCAAATCTCTGGGTTACCAGAGTTGCCTGATCCGGAGCTATCGAAGGTCAACCCAAATCGTCCTTGGAATATCGTCGCCACGGGTGTCGGTGGTACAGGTGTTTTGACGGTCACTAGTTTAATTGCGATGGCAGCCCACCTTGAGGGTAAGGGTTGCGCGACTATGAACCAAACAGGCTTAGCTCAGAAATTCGGCGCTGTTGTGTGTCATGTTCGCGTTGCGAATCATCAAGAGGATATCTACGCGGTCCGTGTGCCAGCGGGCGAGGCAGATCTGCTTCTCGGCTGCGATCTAGTCGTTGCCGCCAGCGATGAAGCGCTCGCAAAAATTGATAACCCACGAAGCTATGCGATCGTTAACGAGGTTGATACGCCCACGAGCGATATCTTCAAAGAGCGCGATCACCAGTTGCCAATTGAAGCGCTAAAGGAGGAGATCAAAAGTCAGTTGGCTGAGTCTCAGGTTGAGTTCTATAGAGCAACAGACTTCGCAGATAAGATTTTAGGCGATTCGATTGGTAGTAATCTTATGCTCATGGGCTGCGCCTATCAGAAGGGTTTATTACCGGTGAGTGAAGAGGCACTCTTCAGAGCGATTGAGCTCAATGGCGTAGCCATTGAAATGAATAAACAGGCGTTTACGCTCGGACGTTACTTGGCATTCGATGCTGAGTTGTTTAAGCGTTACCTCGCAGGCGATCAGTTCCAGCCTCTCGAGCGGTTTGCTGAAATCGTTGAAGATCGTTTTGAGCGTTTGGTGGATTATCGTGACGAAGCGTATGCCAACCAATATCGAGGCGTTACGGCGAAAGTAAAAGCGAAGCTAGAAGCGCTTGGTGTGGACGTTGATGGGGAGCTCGCGTGTTCGGTCGCACGGAACCTGTTCAAAGTCATGGCCTATAAAGACGAGTACGAGGTAGCGCGACTGTTGACTTCAGACAAGTTTAACAAGCGTCTCGACGAGATGTTTGAGCCGGGTTACAAGGTGAACTACAACCTCGCTCCTCCAATGATTGCTAAACCGGGTACTGACGGTCGCGTTAAGAAGATTAAGTTTGGTGGCTGGTTGACGCCTGTGCTGAAGCTGTTGGCTAAGTTCCGCGGGCTTCGTGAATCGAAACTCGACATCTTTAGCCACAGCAAGGATCGCAAGGAAGAGCACCATGTTCGTGACGCGTATTTGAAAGCGGTCGATGACATGTTGGCGGCGTTGCGTCCAGATAACCTTGTCGCCGCGACCGAACTTTCAAAAGCGCCCGAGGGCGTGCGTGGGTACGGGCATGTTAAGTCAGCTTCAATTGCGTCGTTTGATGAGATATTGAAGCGCTGTTTACAACAAATGACCGCCGACAAAATCGATGCGGTTCAAACCTTCGAACCTGAACAAGTAAAGGGTTAAATTGTGAGTATATTTAATAACGATAATTTCGATTCTCATGAGTTAGTCACATTTCATGAAGACTCAGCGACGGGTTTAAAGGCAGTCATAGCGGTGCACGACTCTACACTTGGTCCCGCGATGGGCGGCTGTAGAATGTATCCTTATGCAACTGAGCTCGATGCCGTAACGGACGTGCTACGTTTGTCGCAGGGTATGACGTACAAAAATTCACTTGCAGGCCTCCCCATCGGTGGTGGTAAGGCAGTGATTATTGGCAACCCAAAACAGGCCACACCAGAACTTTGGAAGGCGATGGGACGGTTTGTACATCGACTTAACGGCCAGTACATTACGGCGGAAGATTCAGGTACGAGCGTCGCGGCAATGAAATTGATCGCGTCGCAAACACCCTTTGTAACCGGTGTATGTGATGACCAAGCTCACGCGGGAGACCCTTCACCGAGCACAGCGCTCGGCGTATTTAACTCCATGAAAGTTGCGGTGCAGCAGCGCTTTGACCAGCAACACTTGTCAGGTCTCGTTGTAGGTATTCAGGGTTTCGGCAATGTAGGTCGTCACTTGTGTCGTTTGTTGATTGAGTCGGGTGTTGAAGTGATCGGCGCAGATCCAAACGAGGACAACGCGGATCAGGCTAGGGCGATGGGAGCGAAAGTTGTCGACCCAGCAATGCTCATGTCTCTGGATATGGACGTATTTGCACCGTGTGCGATGGGTGCGGTACTGAATGCCAATTCGGTACCGAACTTAAAGGCGGGACTTGTGTGTGGCGCTGCCAATAACCAGCTGGCGACGCCAGGTGTTGAAGAACTGCTCGCGGCACGTGATATTCTCTACGCACCCGACTTTGCAATTAACTCGGGCGGCATTATCGATGCGTTTTCACAGTATGCTCCCGATGCAAAGATTGATGTTGCAGGGAAGATCTCGGCCATCGGTGCAACATTGACCGAAGTTTATGAGTTAGCTAACGAGCAGAATATTTTAGCTGGTGCAGCGGCAATTAAACTTGCGAAGCGCCGTATTGAAGAGGCGAAGTAACACGCGCTATAGTAAAAACCCGCTGCGGCGGGTTTTTTTTCGAGCTGAGAAAGGGTACGAGTTGTGACATTAGTAAAGCGGGCACTGTGGATTGTAATATTGGTGTGGTTGGGATTGTTTTTTTGGCGTCCAAGCGTTACTGCGCCACAATACGTCTTCTTCGATTCGACTGAATTCGATGTCATTGCACATCGGGGCGGCAAGGGGCTTGCACCCGAAAATACCTTAGTTGCCTTTGCGCTAGCAGCGGAGCTCGGCACGGATGTTCTTGAGCTTGATGTGCACGGGACTGCGGATGGCGAGTTAATAGTAATTCATGATGCAACGCTGTTGCGAACGACCGAAGCCGATGGTGCCGTTGCTGAGAAAACTCTGACGGAGTTGAGTCACCTGAATGCAGGGTATCGTTTTGAAGTCGAAGGACAATGGCCCTATCGAGACGCCTCGGTCCAACTCCCCACCTTGAATGAGGTCTTCTCGAGACATCCGAATTCGAGATTTATCGTTGAGATAAAGCAGGTCGTTCCAAGTATAGCCGAGCGGTTGTGCCAGGAGATTCGTCAACATAACTTACTAGAACATGTGATTGTTGGCTCGTTTCATACGCGAACACTCGAAGACTTCCGGGCCGCCTGTCCTCAGGCCCTTACGTCCGCCTCGCGCGGCGAGGTCACCGAGTTTTTTATCTTGAACTTGTTAGGCTTATCGCACTGGTATGACACTGAGGCCGTGGCTTTTCAGGTGCCACTGGAGTTTTCTGGTATTACGCTGGTTGACGAGCGCTTCGTACGAAACGTTCAAGCACAGGGTATTGCAGTTCAAGTTTGGACGATTAACGACGCCGACGTTATGAGAGGCTTAATCGATCTTGGAGTCGACGGAATAATCACGGATTACCCCGATCGACTGATAGAACTTCTGGACCCTACAGTTGATCTAAGTGAGGGCGGACGTTCTGAATAATGAGTTTAATGAGCTTGGGAGTGGCAGCAACGATGTTACCTGAGTCGAGGTAGTTGGTGCCGCCGTCCAGATCCGTCACAAGCCCGCCCGCTTCTTGAACGAGTAGTGATCCTGCTGCGATGTCCCAGCTCGCTAAGCCGAGCTCCCAGAAACCATCAACGCGACCTGAAGCAACGTAGGCAAGGTCTAGGCTTGCAGCGCCGGCGCGACGGATGCCTGTTGTTTGCGAGGTAAGTTGAGCCAATCCTTTGGTGTAGCCTTCAATGTGCTTTTCATCGCGACCCTTAAATGGGATGCCTGTCGCTAGAAGAGTGCCGTCTAGGTTACGAGCGTTAGTTACTCGAATACGGCGACCATTTAAACTCGCACCACGACCTCGTGAAGCTGTAAATTCTTCTCGACGAATCGGATCAAGTACGACTGCATGCTCGACTTTGCCTCGGTAAAGACAAGCGATTGAGATAGCGTAGTGTGGGATGCCACGGATGAAATTGAGAGTGCCGTCGAGAGGGTCGACGATCCATTGATATTCAGATGCCTCAGAGCCTTCAGTCGAGCCCGACTCTTCACCTAAGATCGCGTGATCCGGGTATGCTTTGCGTAGATGGTAGATGATTTCTTCTTCGGCACGGCGATCCACTTCGGTCACGAAGTCGTTCAGGCCTTTTTCATCAACTCGAATAAATTCCAGTTCTTCGGAAGCACGAACAATAAGTTCGCCAGCTTTGCGCGCAGCACGGAGCGCGATCGTTAGCATCGGTTGCATAATGAATATCTCTTTTTAAAAAAACGTTCGTCGAGCGAATAGTGGGGCATTGTAACAAACAGTTGGGATCAATTACTAATACGGAGTTCATCTCATTATAGCCCCAGACTTACAGTGGTGATAAAATTTACGCTATGAGTAATGTATCGAGCTTCGATCGCGTTAAGATCGTACTAGTTGGCACAAGCCACCCGGGCAATATAGGTTCAGCTGCACGTGCCATGAAGGTAATGGGCTTTTCACGCCTTGCACTGGTTGCGCCGC
>JABXIR010000179.1 GCA_013372965.1 Gammaproteobacteria bacterium | reverse complement strand
GCGGCAACGTCGAGAGTGAGCGTTTCTTCATTACTGAGTCAGTTATTTGGCGTGGCGACGGTGAACATGAATTAGATGTTGATCTCGGCGTAGGAGACATATCGATTCGCGAGCGTGATTAATTTCGTAAGCGAGACTGGAGAAGGCGGTAAGGATACCGCCTTTTCTTATCATTACTTTATTTAACATAATATACATTATGCGTAGTTATGTATTTGTGCAACGATAGGCCACTGTAGCGCCGTTTCATAGGCAACTAGACCAATAGCTTGGCTTTTAGACAAAAAAACGGCCCATGTGAAATGAGCCGTATGAAGAAAACATTGACCAAGTTTAGTTTCGAGTCATCGTGCGCATGGTGACAAACTCTTCAGCCGACGTCGGATGAATTCCGATCGTTTGGTCGAATACTTTCTTGGTGGCGCCAGCTTTCATGGCAATGGCAATCCCTTGGATAATCTCACCAGCCTCAGCGCCCACCATGTGACACCCAACAACGCGATCTGATGAGTCATCGACGATCAACTTCATCAGTGTACGTTCAGTGTTACCCGAAACGGTATGCTTCATCGCTCTAAACTCTGACGTATAGACCCGTATCTTATCGAACGCACCGCGTGCTTGTTCCTCGGTCAATCCGACCGTGCCGATGTTAGGCTGGCAGAATACGGCCGTAGCGATGTCTGCGTAATCGATTTCGTAGCAATTATCGTTGTACAAACGATTAGCGAGTGACATTCCTTCTGCCAGTGCGACGGGTGTGAGTTCCATTCCACCAATGATGTCTCCGACGGCATATATACCGCTTGCGTCGGTTTCAAATGTGACTGGATCAACTTTAACGTAGCCGCGCTCGTTCAGTGTGACGCCGTTTTCTAAGGCACCAAGGTTTTCGAGGTTAGGGTGTCGGCCAATCGCTGAGAGCACGGCATCCGCCTCAATGATACTACCATCGGTGAGTTTCACGTGTAGAACATCGGAAACCTTCTCGATGGATGAAATATTGACCCCAGTTTTGATATTGACGCCCTTCTTGGTTACTTCCGCCTGAACAAACGCTCGAATTTCGTCGTCGAATCCGCGGAGAATCATATCACCACGGTAGATTTGAGTGACTTCGCTGCCTAAACCCTCAAAGATGCCCGCAAATTCGGTGGCGATATAACCGCCACCTAATACTACGAAACGTTTTGGAAATTCATCGAGATAGAAAATTTCGTTGCTGTCGATCATGTGTTCTTTGCCAGGGATCTCTGGACGAGTTGGCCAGCCGCCAGTTGCGATTAAAATACGCTCTGCGGTGTAGCTTTTGCCCGCGACTTCAACCGTGTTGGGCCCAGTAATCTTGCCGCGTCCATCGATGACATCGACCCCAGCATTACCAAGCATGTTGCGATAAATACCGTTTAGTCGTTCGATTTCAGTAGATTTGTTATCGCGTAACGTCGGCCAGTTAAACCCTTTAACATCAACATCCCAGCCGTAGCTTTTTGCGTCACGAAAGTCCTCAGAAAAATGCGAACCGTATACAAATAGCTTTTTAGGTACGCAGCCCACATTGACACAGGTGCCGCCCATGTAGCGGTCTTCGCAGACTGCAACGCGAGCGCCGAATCCTGCAGACATTCGTGCACAACGTACGCCACCACTGCCGGCGCCTATAACAAATAAATCGTAATCGAAACTCATGTAAGAACCTTATTCTGTAATCGAAATGCCTCTCCAGGCTAAAGCGCTATGGAGGCTGACGACGCTTCCGATAATAATAAGCGTCGGCGCTTTTACGTTATGTTTTGATAATACGTCGCAAATGGTCGTAAGCGTACCAACGTACACTTGCTGATTGGGGGTCGTCCCCCGCTCTACGAGTGCTACGGGCGTTGATTCGTCTCTACCAACCTTGATTAATTCGCGACAGATGGTATTTAACCCCATTAGCCCCATGTAAAACACTAGGGTTTGCCGTGAGTCCGCGAAAGAAGACCACGCAAGGTCAGCGTAGCCATCTTTCAAGTGCCCTGCCACAAATCGAACGGAGTGTGCATGATCTCTGTGGGTTAACGGTATGCCTGCGTAACTTGCACAGCCACTCGCAGCCGTAATTCCAGGAACGATTTCGAAAGGAATGTTGGCATCGATAATATGTTCAAGTTCTTCGGCGCCACGCCCAAAAATGAACGGATCGCCCCCCTTTAAACGCGCAACAATCTTGCCATCGAGCGCGAGTTTAAGCATTAACTCGTTAATTTTGTGCTGCGGCAACGTGTGGTCTTTTGCGCGCTTGCCTACATAGATATATTCGGCGTCGCGTCGGCCCATGTTGACGATTTCGGGTGCAACCAACCGATCGTAGAGAATGACTTCAGCCCGTTGTAGGAGACGAACGGCTTTGAAGGTCATTAGCTCAGGATCGCCCGGACCCGCTCCAATCAAGTAAACAGCGCCTTGTTGATGTGTATGATCGAAAGCGAAAGCGTCTAGCGCCTTGTCCAGTCTCTGTTTTGCTTTGTTAGAGTCTCGATACGCTTCTTCGGCGATATCAGAGTCGATAACGGACTCCCAGAACCTCCGCCGCGAATCGATGGTTCCAAGTTTGCTTTTCACTGTATCGCGATAACGGCCGAGTAAGTCAGCCCATGACTGTAATCGTGCAGGAACAAGTGCATCAATGGTGCGTCGCCAGTAGCGTGTCAGCACAGGTGCGTTCCCAGCGCTACTGATGGCAATGGTGAAGTCTCCCCTCTCGACAATTGCGGGGAAAATGAAGTTCGATGCCGCAGGAAGATCGACAACGTTAACAAGATAACCCAGTGCTCGAGCCCGCTGGCCAATTTTAACGTTTAATTCGGCGTTGTTGGTTGCGACCACGACTAAATGACGTTGTTCAAGGTCACTCTCGGTGTAGGGGCGATTGTGGATACGAATCCGGTGATCGTTGAGTTGCATCGAGGCGTCGGGCGCAACGACCGAAACAGCAGCGCCCGCTTTTAAAAGCCACGAAATCTTTCTTTGAGCGACATCGCCCGCCCCGACGACTAGAACGTCTTGTTCAGCTAAATCGAGCGCGAGCGGCAGATATTTCATACCGAGAGAACGGTTTGATTTCTCATGTACGGTTGAAGAACGGTCGGTACGCGAATTGAACCATCTGCATTTTGGTAGTTTTCTAGTACTGCGACAAGCGTTCGGCCAACCGCTAGACCCGATCCATTTAGCGTATGTGCTAAAACCGGCTTACCGTCTGTGCGAACGCGTGTTTGCATGCGGCGTGCCTGGAAGTCACGGAAGTTGCTGCAACTCGAAATTTCACGATAAGCTGACTGACCTGGCAACCAAACTTCGAGGTCATAGGTTTTTGCTGCGCTAAACCCAGTATCACCGCCACAGAGCATAACCTTTCGGTATGGGAGCTCGAGTGCTTGAAGAATCGATTCCGCGTGACCTGTGAGCTCCTCTAGCGCTTGTTCCGATTGGTCAGCTTCGACGACCTGAACTAACTCAACCTTTTCGAATTGGTGCTGACGAATCATGCCGCGAACATCACGGCCGTAGCTTCCAGCTTCAGAGCGAAAACAGTTCGAGTGACACACCATTTTAATTGGCAGTGTGGCAGGGTCTAGAATTTCGCCAGCGACGATGTTCGTAACAGGTACTTCTGCCGTTGGAATGAGGTAGTAATTTGAATCACCCTGCAATTTGAATAAATCTTCTTCAAACTTGGGTAATTGACCCGTGCCTTTTAAAGAATCGGCGTTGACCATAAGTGGTACGATGACTTCTTCATAGCCGTGGTTGTTGGCATGAGTATCGAGCATGAATTGCGCGAGTGCACGATGAAGTCGAGCGATATCACCTTTGAGTAACGAGAATCGCGAACCAGCAATCTTGTTTACCGCGGTGTCGAAGTCGAGGCCATGAACAGCACCCAGGTCTACGTGATCCTTAGCGTCAAAATCAAGTTCAGTCGGTGTACCCCATTTGAGAATCTCGACGTTCTCGCTTTCGTCTTTACCTTCAGGAACGGCATCGTCCAACAGGTTCGGCGTACCCCAGAGAATTTCGTCAAGTTGATCTTGAATTTTAGTGAGCTCGGCTTTGGCTTCGTCAGCGCGATCGCCTAACTCTGACACCTCGGCCAACAGCGGTTCGATGTCCTCACCTGAAGCTTTCGCTTTACCGATTGCTTTTGAACGCGTACGGCGTTCAGCTTCTAAATTTTCTTTGTCAATTTGCAGTTGTTTACGCTGCTGTTCGAGCGACATAAATGTTTCTGCATCAAACTCGAATCCTCGTTTTGCGAGAGAAGCGGCGATGGCATGCGCGTGCGCGCGAACTAATTTTGCATCAAGCATGTATTACTCGTTTATCAGGTCAGTTAACTTAGTCGGGCAAGTATAATACCTAAGGTCACTGCCGTTAACCCTAAAATGAAACTTAACACCAAATAGCTGAGTGCGAGCCCGTAGCGTCCGGCGCTTATAAAATGGAAGATATCCAAGCTGAATGTTGAAAATGTCGTAAATGCGCCGAGTATTCCGACGGTAATCGCCTGTGTGAGGTGAACGGGAAGTTGCTGACGCTCTACCAGGATGACATACGCGATCCCAATTAAGAAACTCCCGATGATATTCGTAGCTAATGTCGCCCAAGGTGCCGCATTAATACCATAACTGCTAATAAAGTAACGTGACAGTCCGTAGCGTGATACTGCGCCTAACGCGCCACCAAAGGCGATCCACAAAAGATTAGTCATTGTCGCTTCCTGCCCGTTCATCTAGGGATCGCAAGAAGGCTAGCTTTTCGCTGATTTTCGCCTCAAGGCCGCGATTCGAAGGAAAATAGTACTGCGAGTCTATTTCCGCTGGGCGATATCGCTCACCCGCCGCATATGCGTGGGGTTCATTGTGAGCGTAACGGTACTGATGACCGAAGCCCTGCTCCTTCATTAAAGGCGTGGGGGCGTTTCGAAGATGCATGGGGACGTCGAAGGAGCCCTGCTCGGCCGATACAAGAGCGGCTTTCCATGCCATGTAGACAGCGTTACTTTTGGGAGCACAAGCTAAATAGGTAACGGCCTGGGCTAACGCAAGCTCTCCTTCTGGGGAGCCCAATCTGGCTTGAGTCTCCCATGCGGCGATACACAGTTCGAGTGCGCGTGGATCGGCATTACCGATGTCTTCGCTAGCGATACGGGTGATTCTGCGTGCGAGGTACAAAGGGTCGGCCCCGGCTTTGAGCATTCGTGCCAACCAATAGAGTGAAGCGTCTGGGTCGCTGCCACGGACCGACTTATGAAGTGCGGATATTAAATCGTAAAAATGATCACCGTTTTTATCGAACTTCAGTAACGGCTTATCAGCGCAAGCGACGACTAAGTCGTCGAGTGCAGTATCGCGCTGTTGGTCATAGCTGTGATGGAGTTGCTCGACGATTCCTAGCAACTTTCGACCGTCGCCGTCAGCGGCTTGAGTAATGAGTCGTTTGTGATTGTCTTCTAAAACGTCGAATAAGTCGGAATTGAGGTGCGCGAAAGCGGACTTTGCTAATGTGAGTAATGAATCGGGGTCGAGGCGTTCGAGTCGATACACGCGTACTCGAGACAGCAGTGCCCTATTCACTTCGAACGACGGATTTTCTGTTGTTGCCCCCACCAAAATGAGGTCTCCCGACTCTACGTAAGGTAAAAATGCATCTTGTTGTGCTTTATTAAATCGATGCACCTCATCGACAAATAGGATCACCGTTCGACCTTGTCCGCGGGCGACCTTCATGCGATTTACGGCCTCTCGAATTTCTTGAGTTCCGGCGAGCACAGCAGACAGTTCGATAAACAAGGCATCAAACGTGGTGGCGAGCAATTTGGCTAAGGTCGTCTTTCCTACTCCCGGCGGTCCCCACAGCAACATAGAGTGTGGACGTTTCTTCTCAATGCTTTTGGCGAGAGGAGATTCGGAGTTAAACAAATGCGATTGCCCGACAAATTGGTCGAGAGAGGATGGGCGTAGTTTCGCCGCGAGTGGCTGATCACAGTGAGTGTCGGCGAACAATTCACTCACTATAAATGACCTCAGCATCACTCGGAGGCGTGAACTCAAATAACTGATCAGCGAGTGGTTCGGCGACATGATTTGAAAAGCTAATGCGCGTGCGCTGACCCAGCACATCGATAAAACTTAATTCTGTGACGTGCGTATCGTAAAATTCGATCTCGATGCTTACAAATTGCGATTCGACGGTTGGTGTGAATTTAAATCGATTTTCCGTTAATTGGGATACGTCGAAGAGGCGCGTGATATCTGAATATGAGTTGGCGAGGATGGTCGCGGGGTTAGCGCTAAAGTCTTGAGAGATACTGTAATAGGTTGCTTGGTTGAAATCGGGGTCATACAACCAACCGGTTGAGCCGTTTACAACCATAAGTTGCTGCCAAGGTGACACGGATTCCCAGCGAAGCTTATTGGGTGACTTGACCATCGATATACCACTGGATGACTGACTTAAGACGCCATTTTCATCGTAAATCGCTTGATCAAAATCTGCGCGAAACTCGGTGTTCGCTTGGAGCCGAGACTCGAGTGTTTGAGCCGTGACTTGCATGCTTAGAGCGAGTAATACGAGCGTTAGAAACTTTTGCATAACGTTACCTTACTGGTTTGGGGGCGAGGACCTTTCGCGCCCCGTTGTGCCCCGCCTCTGAAACGACGCCTGCAAGCTCCATTGCTTCGACGAGACGCGCGGCTCGATTATATCCAACGCGTAATTGACGTTGTACCGAAGAAACCGAAGCCTTTCGGCTTTCCGTTACAAAGGCGACCGCGTCGTCGTAGAGTGGATCGGATTCATCACCGGAACCACCATCTGAGGCTTTGTCGTCTTTGATGCCGGGAACCGAAACATGAGACTGATCTTCGAGAATGTCATTGATGTAATTTGGCGCACCCTGCTCTTTACATTTTGCCACGACCGCATGAACTTCGTGGTCGTCAACGAACGCCCCATGAACACGTTGTGTGTTTGAGGTTCCGGGCGCGAGATACAGCATATCGCCATGCCCCAGCAGTTGCTCTGCACCGCCTTGATCTAGGATCGTACGTGAGTCGATTTTCGAAGACACTTGGAAAGCGATACGTGTCGGAACGTTGGCTTTAATTAAGCCTGTGATAACGTCGACCGAGGGTCGCTGGGTTGCGAGAATTAGGTGAATTCCGGCAGCTCGAGCCTTTTGCGCAATACGTGCGATCAACTGCTCTACTTTCTTGCCAACGATCATCATCATGTCGGCGAACTCGTCGATGACGACGACGATTGATGGCAACGGCTCAAGGTCAGGGATCTCAAGCATTTCCCCTTCGGGTACGTAAACCGTTTCGGGGTTAAACAATGGATCTTTAATGGGTGTGCCAGCTTTCTTCGCCTCGTTCACCGCGCGATTATAGCCCGCAAGATTGCGTACCCCGAGCTTAGACATCAGTTTATAACGTCGCTCCATCTCTCCGACACACCATCTAAGGCCGTTCTCTGCATCTTCCATGTCGGTAACAACCGGTGTTAGCAGATGTGGTATATCGTCGTAGACACTCAGTTCAAGCATCTTAGGGTCAATCAGTATGAGTCGAACCTCATCGGGTGTTGACTTGAACAACAGCGATAGCAGCATGACATTAATGCCAACGGACTTACCCGAACCGGTGGTACCTGCAACGAGCAAGTGCGGCATTTTCGCTAGGTCACCAACCACAGGTTGTCCACTAATATCGTGTCCGAGCGCTAAGGTTAATGGTGATTTCGAGCCGTCGAAAGCCTTCGAATTTAGTACGTCTTGAAGCATCACCATCTGACGATTTTCGTTGGGAATTTCGATACCTACATAAGGCTTCCCAGGAATGATCTCGACAACGCGGACGCTCTTCACGGCGAGTGAACGAGCTAAATCTCTGGCGAGCGAAGTGATACGAGAGCCCTTAATACCTGCTGCCGGCATAATTTCGAAGCGGGTGACGACTGGACCCGGTAAAACCGCCTCAACCGTCGCGCTGATATTAAATTCCTTCAGACGGGCCTCAAGTAGTTGAGACATCGCTTCAAGCGTTTGTGATGAGTACGCCGGTTTGTCATCGTGTGTTGGTGGGTCGAGTAAATCGAGTGTCGGGAGTTGAACTTCACCGTCACTTAGTAACGTAATTTGACGTTCTTTAAGTGCTCGATCACTTTGCGGCGCTTTGGTGGCAACGTCGACAATTTGAGGCTTGCTACGCTGAGTGACCGACTTGGGCTTCGGTTCCGCTAATGGACGGCGCTTGGCTGGCTTCACTGGCTTTGGCGTTTCAGCTCTTGGGCTACGTTTGAATTTTGAGACTATAAAGGTAGCAACCGCCGCAATGCCAAGGAATAATTTAACTGTATGGCGTAATACGCTTTTTGACAGTTCGAGCCAGCTGATTTCAAGAAACAGTGTGCACGCGCCGAGAAAAACACCAAGTAGAACTAAAATACTGCCAGTAAAGCCAATTGAATGAGTAAATAAAGGCGCGATTAATAAACCGAGCTCGCCGCCCGGTCCCATTTGGTAGCTAGCATCGTTTGTTAAGGTAACCTCAAGCAACGCACAGAAGCTCGCGATAAGAAATAACAGCGCCGAGCTACGCAGCAACGCAATCGGAGTAGACCATTGAGCCGACTGACTTTTGAAGCGCCTGATCGATTTGATCGCGCGACTCACGATTGCAATTGAAAGCAGCCAAGTACCGTAACCCAGAATGGTGAACGCAAAAGACGATAAGTACGCGCCGATCGGACCAATCCAATTGTGAATGTTCTCACTCGTCGAAGTTGTATCAAAACCCGGATCGTTTGCACTCCAAGAGATCAACGAGAGGAAAAGCAGTAGCCCTAATGCGAGTAGCACGATTGCGACCGCTTCGTGTACTAGGCGTTGGTGTTTTGAAGGTGTTGTTGCTGATTCAGTCACAAGTAGCCTTTCTAGTTATTTTTTGCTTACAACCATCATAAAAGAAAATCATGCGTTGGGGTATGGCTAAATTGTACAAATGTACCCTGCGTTTTCCGTAGCTATGCGGCTATTGTTTCGTCAGGTTGCAACAATTAAACTAGCGTCAATTAATTTAATAAGTTTAAGGAAGTCGCTATGTCTGAAGTACAGCATCACCGCTTAATCATTCTTGGATCGGGTCCAGCAGGCTACACAGCGGCAGTCTATGCTGCTCGAGCAAATTTGAACCCAGTCGTCATTACGGGAATGCAGCAAGGCGGTCAGCTAACCACCACGACGGACGTTGACAACTGGCCGGGCGACGCTGAGGGAGTTCAAGGTCCCGAGCTCATGATGCGAATGCAAGCGCATGCGGAGCGTTTCGATACCCAAGTGATTTTCGATCACATTAATAGCGCCGATCTTTCTAAACGTCCATTTACTCTGGTGGGTAACGAAACGTACACGTGCGATGCTTTAATTATTTGTACCGGTGCTTCAGCAATGTATCTTGGACTCGAGTCAGAGACGGCGTTTCAGGGCAAAGGCGTGAGTGCCTGCGCAACGTGCGATGGATTCTTCTACCGTGGTCAAAAAGTGGCCGTTGTAGGTGGCGGTAATACCGCTGTTGAGGAGGCGCTTTATCTCTCGAATATTGCCAGCGAAGTTACCCTGATTCACCGTCGTGACTCACTACGAAGTGAGAAAATCCTGGCGGATAAGTTAATGGAAAAAGCTGAGAACGGTAACGTTAACATCATCTGGAATCATACCCTCGAAGAAGTATTGGGCGATGATGGCGGAGTCACGGGTATTCGTATCAAAGATGTTCATTCAGGCGACGAAGTCGAGCGTGATGTAGCCGGTTTGTTTATTGCCATCGGTCACAAGCCAAATACTCAGCTTTTCGAGGGTCAGCTCGAAATGAATAATGGCTACATTAAAATTAATAGCGGGCTCGGTGGTAATGCAACACAAACATCGATTCCGGGTGTTTACGCAGCAGGCGACGTGGCTGACCAAGTGTACCGTCAAGCCGTCACTTCGGCTGGCTTTGGATGCATGGCGGCACTCGATGCTGAGAAGTTTTTGGACGAACAATAAATGATCGAGATTCCGCTGATCCAACACGGTTCGCGGGATCCGTTTCCACCGGTTTCTTCCGCACTGACATCGCCGGATGGCCTATTGGCGTTCGGCGGTGACCTCTCCTCTACCCGACTATTAAGTGCTTATCGTTCAGGTATCTTTCCGTGGTTTGAAGACGGTGATCCCATTCTTTGGTGGTCGCCGAGTATTCGTGCCGTAGCGGAAGTCGATGACATTCACTGTTCACGCTCCACCCTTAAATACGCACGTAGGCATAGCTATCAGGTTACGGTCAATCAAGACCT
>JABXIR010000046.1 GCA_013372965.1 Gammaproteobacteria bacterium | reverse complement strand
ACCAACCACTTGGATCTTGAGGTTCGACATGCGTTAACCATGGCGATTCAGCAATTTGAGGGTGCGGTGATACTGGTTTCGCACGATCAGTACCTGCTCAATAATTCAGTGGATGAGTTTTACCTAGTTAACCAAGGCGTCGTGAAGCCTTACGATGGCAGTTTGCCTGAGTATCTTGCTTGGTTGCGCTCATCTGCTAGCGGCGATACGACGGCGACTAAACCGGCGACTTCCAACGATAAAAAGAAACAACGCCAAGATGCCGCTAATTTGCGCGCGGCTCAGGCGCCGATTCGAAAACGCATTAAGCAGATCGACACCGCTTTAGAGAAAGCGAACCAACAAAAAGAGTCGTTAGAGGAAGTACTCGCCGATACGCAGCTCTATACCACCGACCCTGATCGAGTGGCGTCAGTTTCGAAGCAATATAGTGAGATTAAAGATGAAATCGAAATGCTCGAGTTGGAGTGGCTCGAGCTGAGTGAGCAGCTCGAAGCCTAGTTTGCGTCACGAACAAACAGTAAATCCCAAACTCCATGGCCGAGCCTCTCGCCGCGTTTTTCAAACTTTGTGATCGGACGGTAGTCTGGTCGAGGTGAAAAGTGATTCGCCCCAGCTTGGTTGGTAAAGCCAGGCTCGTCCGCCATGTTTTCCATCATGTGTTCAGCATAAGGTTCCCAGTCGGTCGCCATATGGAACACGCCACCGGCGTGTAATTTGCGACGAATTTTATCGATAAAGGCAGGCTGAACGATGCGGCGTTTGTGGTGCTTCTTTTTGTGCCAAGGGTCTGGAAAGTACAATTGCACTCGGCTCAGGCTCGCATCCGAAACGCAGTCTTCGAGCACGTCGTTCGCGTCGGCACAATACACCTTGATGTTGCTAAGCTGATGCTCGTGAGCCTCGTTAATCAAGCGACCAACACCCGGCGGGTGTACCTCTATACCGATGAAGTTAGTGTTCGGTTGAGTTTTGGCCATCTCAATGAGTGAATCGCCCATACCAAAGCCGATCTCGATAACGAGTGGGTTGCTGTTACCAAACAGTGCCACTGGATCGATTAGACCGTCATAGAGGCTTAGGCCAAATTTTGGCCAAAGCGTTTTAAGAGCGGCTCTTTGACCATCGGTCATGCGCCCCGAGCGAATGACAAAGCTACGAATGGATTTGTCTTTAAATTCAGGTTTAATTTCAAATAAAGTGTCGTCAGTCATGCGAAATTACATTAGTCGATTTAAAAAAACGATAGCTGAGGGTTAGCCAACACGCAATCCAAAGGATGCCGCCGATGGGGGTAATAGCGCCCATTACCGATGGCGCTCCAAGAACAATCGCGTACAAACTGCCGCAGAATAACAATGCTCCAATAACGATACCGATCGTCGGTGCGACAATGTCTTTGGAATGAAAACGCGTCGCGAAAGAAGACAGTGCGATCACGGCGACGCCATGAAACATGAGATACGTTGTGGCGGTTCGCCATGTGTCCATAAGGTTTGGTTCGACGGTTTGCTTCAGCGCGTGTGCGCCAAACGCCCCGAGAGCAACCGCGACACCGCACATAATGCAGCCGACAGCAATGAGTTTGTTGGTCACGATGGGGAGTCCAGCGCCTTTTTCACTTTCTTCATGGCGTTCTTCTCGAGTTGGCGAATGCGCTCGGCTGAAACGCCATATTCATCGGCGAGATCGTGCAATGTGGCTTTTTTATCGGCCAACCAACGACGCTCGATGATGCTTCGGCTGCGATCATCCAGTTCGATTAAGGCTTGTGATAACGCCTCTGTGCTGGATGCTGTTTCGTCGGCTTCGATAATAAGTGCAGCGGGATCGTTGCGCTTGTCTTCGAGGTAAAGTGCGGGGGACGTGGGCGAAGAATCTTCATCGTCGTCCGGGGCACCATCAAAGGATGCGTCTACGGCGGCGAGGCGCTTTTCCATTTCCCAAACATGATCTACTTCGACGCCGAGGTCTTTAGCGACAGCCGTTGCTTCATCGTGCGTTAGCCAAGCGAGCTTCTTTTTTGCTGAACGAAGATTAAAAAACAATTTACGTTGCGCTTTGGTGGTTGCGACTTTGACGATGCGCCAGTTCTTTAAGATGAACTCATGGATTTCGGCCTTGATCCAGTGCACGGCAAAAGTCACCAAACGCACGCCTTTTTCTGGATTAAAGCGTCGAACCGCTTTCATGAGCCCGATATTGCCTTCTTGGATTAGGTCGCCCTGAGGCAGCCCGTAACCCGAGTAACTGCGTGCAATATGGACGACAAATCGAAGGTGTGCCATGACGAGTTTACGTGCAGCGTCGACGTCATCATCGTAGTAAAGCGACTCGGCAAGCTCGCGCTCTTCATCCGCAGTTAGCACCGGAATGCTATTAGCAGATTGAATGTACGCACTTAGGTTCCCACCAGGGGACATCTGTGCAAAGGGTTGTAGCGCTTTACTCATAATTGTCGTAACTCGTCGAGGGTCGAGAATAATAGCACGATTTTAACGTTTTAAATAACCGCCGAAATGCTTTCTGCGTGAATCCGAAACTTAGTCTTTGTCGAGATAACGGGAGCAAGCAACTAACGCGCCAAAGGTTCCGATAATGACGCCCATGATCGGTGCAAATACCCAACTAATAAGAGGTAAGTCGGTTGCTGGGATTTGGTACGAATGAAGCAGCTGTTGCCAAGGTGAGTATAGCGTAATGACCAGCGCCAAGAATAGAACGAGGGACATTAAGGCACCGAGAATGCCGCTGATCACTCCGTAGTAGAGAAACGGGCGTCGAATGAACGAGCGCGTCGCACCAACCAATGTCATTACCTCGATTTCGTGCTTGCGCGAGATAATGGTTAAACCAATGGTGTTACCGACGGTCGCAATGGCGCCGAGGAGCAGAATAATGCTTATAAATAAGATGCCGCGTTGACCTAGGCCAACCAGCCAATTCCAGCGCTTTATCCAGTCCTCGTCGAGCTGGTAGCCATCGACGTGATCCAGCTGACTCAAGCCACCGGCAATTGCCTGAAGCTGATCGCTTGGACCGGAAATCACGGCGGTGTATGGCATCGGGTTTTGAGTCATCGCGCCGATTAAGTCAATCTGGCGTTCGGTTGCGGCCAAGGCTTCATCTGGGGTTATAATGCGAACACTCAACTCAGGTACGGCACGCCACGGTGCGGTTATTTGGTCTATCTCGTTACTCGTTAGGTCCTGTTCAAGATAGACATTCAGTTGTGGCGTAGGGCTTTGTTCAAGAAGTGGCTCGAGTTGCACTAAAAGTGCATACAAAACCGTTGGCAGCCAAAGTGAGAACCCGATAACGACCCACGTGATAATACTTCGTCCCAGCTCTTTGCGCTGTCTCGACCAAGCATCCCGCAAGCAGAACTTATTATGTTCTGCCCAAGCGGTAAAACGACTTTGTTGAGCGGATTGGGTTTTACTCATGTCACCACTCCATTCGAAAGGTGAAGAATTGGATGGTCTAGCTGGTTGATAAGAGCAATGTCGTGGGTGGCGATCAGGACGGTTACACCGACTTGAGAGAAACGATATAGCAAGTCCATGATCTCGGCAGACAACTCGGGGTCGAGGTTACCTGTCGGTTCGTCGGCGATGAGTACTTTTGGTCGGGCCACGACCGCTCGGGCAATGCCCACGCGTTGCTGTTCTCCACCCGATAACTCGTGAGGAAAACTCGTGACTTTATCACCGAGCCCAACACTGGCAAGTGCGGCACCTACGCGACGCTGTATGTCAGACTCGCGATAGCCAGAAACTCGCAACGGAAGCGCCACGTTCTCAGCAATGCTGAAGGCTTCGATCAACTGGTGATCCTGAAATACCACGCCAATTTGTCTACGGTAAAACGGCAGTTCGTAATCTTTAAGCTCACCGACGGATAAACCACCGACATTCAGACTGCCCTTGCTCGGGCGTTCGAGTCCGGCGATGAGTTTTAGGAGTGTACTTTTACCGGCGCCAGACTGACCCGTAAGAAAGGTCATTGACCCTCTTTCTAACGCAAAGCTGACGTTCTTTAACACATCTTTTTTGTTTTTATCGTAGCGTTTATAAACGTGCTGCAGTTCGATCAAAGTGTTTATCTCATTCGTTAGGCGACTTGAAAATAGCCTCGGTAAATGGTTTTGCTCTAAACGGCTGGAGGTCGTCAATACCTTCTCCAACACCAATATATCGTACTGGCAGCTTAAATTGTTGTGCTAGTGCAAAAATCACACCGCCCTTAGCCGTTCCGTCGAGTTTGGTGAGCGCTAGCCCACTCACACCGACCGCCTCTTGGAATATTGCGGCTTGTGATAACGCATTTTGCCCGGTGCCTGCGTCAAGAACCAGCAGCACTTCGTGTGGTGCAGAAGGAATGACCTTTTTAATGACGCGAACGACTTTTTCGAGCTCTTCCATTAAGTTGGCTTTATTTTGAAGTCGGCCTGCCGTGTCGGCAATAACAACGTCAACACCCTTTGCCTTCGCCGATTGAACCGCATCAAAAATAACAGAAGCGCTATCAGCGCCTGTGTGCTGAGCGACCACGGGGACATCGTTGCGCTCGCCCCAGGTTTGCAGTTGCTCTACGGCGGCCGCTCGGAACGTATCACCTGCGGCTAACATCACTTCTTTGCCGTCGGCTTTCAGTTGTTTTGCAATTTTACCAATCGTGGTGGTCTTGCCAACGCCGTT
>JABXIR010000004.1 GCA_013372965.1 Gammaproteobacteria bacterium | reverse complement strand
GGCTCCGATTTATTTGCTCATATCCGTCACATGAGCTGGGTGTCTGGACCGAGCTTCTTGATCAGCTTGGTGGCTTTTTTCGCGATCGGTCTCATGGCAGACCTCCCGGAAAACCTCGGCGAGCAAATTGCGAATTTCCAGATCGCCATCGAAAACAACATCAATCTGAACCCAATCAACGTGCTTCCGGTTGTTGCCCTTTTATACATGAGTTACAAGCAGATCCCGGCACTGCTCGCTATTTGCACCGGTGTATTACTCAGCGTCGTGATTACCTTTATCACCCAACTTGAGCTTTTAAGTGCAACGGTAAACCTCATCTCGGGCGAAGGTGGATCAACCATCAAGACGCTATGGCAGGTTGTCTACGACGGTTTCCAAATTAGCACTGGCGTGACCGAGCTTGACGACTTGCTATCTCGAGGTGGCATGGAATCCATGGTATTTATGGTCTGGTTGGTTCTCTGTTCGATGATGCTCTCGGCTACTCTCAAAGTCACTGGGTTCATCGAGTTCGTTCTCAATAAGATTTTGCACGTCATTCGCAGCACCGGATCGCTCATTGCGGCGACGGTAGGCACTTCAGTTACTGTCAATCTGTTAACCGGCGACCAATACTTGTCGATTGTGCTGCCCGGGCAGATGTGGAAGGTCGAATACGAAAAGCGTGGCCTCGACCCAGTTAACATGACGCGTACTCTCGAAGATGGTGGCACAGTGACATCACCACTGGTTCCTTGGGGCGCTTGCGGTGTATTCATGGCGGGTACGCTCGGCGTAGACACCCTCGCCTACTTCGCATTTACCTTCTTCTGCCTATTGAATCCACTGATTGCGATTCTGTACGGCTATATGAACATTCGCATCAAACGCATGGACATAGCCACCCGCTAAATACTGGCACGCCGCTCCGCAGGTACCGACAATCGTAGGTGCCTGCAAGCAAGAGCCTCTAGGGACATACGCATATCCCACGAGGCTTTGCTGGGATAAAACCGCAAAATTTACAGTCTTAGCATACGCGTCTCGAGTTATACTTAACTCATAAATAATAATCCGCTATGAATCGCGTTAGGTTTTATGCCCAAACTGGTGTTCGCTTTCGTCACATTCGTGCTTTCAATGCACGCCTATGCTCAGTTCGAGACAGAACTGAGTATCCTCGTGACTGGCGATGTGCAGGGCCAATTAACCACCTACGATTATCTCGAAGATCAACCACAAGATCGTCGCAGCCTAACGCAAATCGCAACACTGATTCGTCACCAACGAGCGAAACATGATAATTCCATTTTAGTTGACGTAGGTGATACGGTTTACGGTTCACCGATGATGAGCTGGGCTTCTGAAGCGAGCTTCCAAGGCACTGAGCAGCATCCTTCATTTAAAGCCATGCGGCAGCTCAACTACGATGTATTGAACGTAGGAAGCCACGACCTAAACTTTGGCCTCGACTATTATTTGTCGCACAGCCAAAAGAGTAACATTCCAACCATCAGTGCTAACTTACGATACGAAGGCTTTAACGGTCACGACGGTACTACCGTGACTGAACCGTGGCGTATTATTCAAAAAACCGTACTCGACATTGCAGGACAGCAGCAGCAATTGAATATTGGAGTCATTGGACTCCTTTCACCGAGAACGCTGGCGTGGAACCAACACCGCATCAACGATCGACTCGAAATCGACGACATCATCGCAACGGCTCGACAAGAAATTCCGAAAATGACAGCGGCCGGAGCCGACATCATTATTGCGCTCGTCCATACCGGCTCATCCGAACCCATATCGACTACTCGGAACATCATTAATCAGCTCACTCGAGTCGACGGTATTGACGCACTCGCCGTAGGCGATCAGGCGTATACATTTCCTCGGCCATTACCAAACGACGCGCTCACACTGAACCCAGGCAAGGGGACCATTAACGGAGTGCCCGTCGTGATGCCAGGTCGGTTTGGATCTCATTTAGGTGTGATCAATTTTCGGCTCATAAAGCGTGACGGTGAATGGCGAATAAGAGATGGTAGCGCCTACGCTGACCCAGTCATGTTATCTGATCGCGCGGTTGTGCCGACGATACGCATCGAACAAGCACTTCGACGCGAGCACAGAGGAACACGAAATTATGTGAATCGCCCGGTCGGATACACCAATCAAGACATTGACTCCTACTTAGGTCTCATTCAGCCGTCTACTGCGGCACAGCTTATTAATCGTGTTCAGACACAATTCGCTCGTCACTGGCTCGAACAGCAAAACTTGGATCTACCCATCATCAGTGCGGCATCGTTTATTCGCTTTGGCTCCGACACCCAACCCGACAACTGGGTTTCAATCGAGCACGGTTTGATGACCCATCGAGACATCGCCAGCCTCGCACCGCACGAGAGCGAATTGATCCTTGCTCGAGTATCAGGGTATCAACTTAAGGAGTGGCTTGAGTGCAGCGCAAGTGCCTATAATCAACTCGACACGCAGGCTTACACCCCTCAAAGTCTTATAAACGAGGATTTTGATCTGGCGCTGTTCGATACCTTTGACGGCACGAAATATCGCTACGACTTGCACCTCCCGCCACGCTATGCGAGCGACTGCGAAACCTTACTTTCGGATTCAGAGCGCGTGTTCATGCCCGACGACTTCGATTTTGACAACGAGTATTTAGTGGTTAGCACGGCATTGCGCTGGCAGCGAGGATTAGCTCAGTTAGGCATCAGCGACGAGCAAGTTATTTACCGAAGTGCATTGTCAAACCGAGAGCTAATCACGCAACACTTAGCGGGTTTAGAGGACGGAATCAGCCTCCGCAGCTCTCAAAGAGATTGGTTTAAAGCAGTGCCTGCGTTCCACCAACTTGAAGTCGCCATCTCATCGACATCC
>JABXIR010000077.1 GCA_013372965.1 Gammaproteobacteria bacterium | reverse complement strand
GCTGCTAAAGTACCTAGCTTCAAGCCAGGTAAAGCTCTGAAAGACGCTGTAAACTAAGATTCTTTCTTAGCGTAAAGGGTTTGGACCGGTAGTTCAGATGGTTAGAATACCGGCCTGTCACGCCGGGGGTCGCGGGTTCGAGTCCCGTCCGGTCCGCCAAGCTAAAAAACGAAAGGCTAGGTTTAGCATCTTTTTAAGATGGCTCACCTAGCCTTTTTTTGTCTTCTAAAACGCCAACCACAGGGCTTTCGAGCGCACTAAATACCATTTAATTGGTGAGCATAAGAGGCCTAAACACGGTTTCGAAGACTTGCTGATCCACAGGTCCTTGATATCGAGCGAGGACGACGCCGTCGGGACTGATGAGGTAGGTCTCAGGTGCGCCCGTGACGCCCATATCGAAACCTAGTTTGCCACCGACATCGAATACAACTCTACGATATGGGTCACCATAGCGTACCAACCATTCGCGCGCCGGCTCGAGTTGGTCTTTATAGTCCACGCCATAAATCACAACCCCTTGAGCGGCCAGTTCCATAAGGTATGGATGCTCAATATGACAGGCTGGACACCAGGTGCCCCAGAAATTCAACAAAGCGTACTGACCCGTTAGATCGGATTCGGTAATAAACTGAGTGTCGTCATGCACATCAAGCAAACGGAACTCAGGCAATGGACTTCCTATGACAGCCGATGGCAACTTGGTAGGATCTTTGCCGATACCGTAGGCCAAAAACGCCCCAAGAACACCAAATACCAAGAACGGTAGGAAGCGCATAAACTTATTCATACTTCCTCCGATAACGACGGTCAAAGCCTGCAAGCAAGCCCCCAAGGAAGATCATAGCGCCACCGTACCAAACCCAGCGCATAAACGATTTAACTTGCAAACGAACAGCCCAGTCTCCGTTATCGAGTGGCTCGCCCAGTGCGACGTATAGGTCACGAGTCAGACCATCGTCGACCGCTGCCTCCGTCATAATCTGACCTGTTGCGACATAACGGCGTTTTTCTGGCACTAACGTCGCCACAAGTCTTTCGCGGTAGTAAACATCGATGGTTGCGGACTCAGACTGGTAGTTCGGTCCGCGAAGCGGAGCAAACTCACGCAACGTAAATTCATAACTCCCAACAACGTGAGAATCACCCTCCCCCATGCGGACATCGACTTCTGCACTGTGAAGGGTCGTCATCCCCACCCCGATAATTGCAACACCGATCCCCGCGTGTGATAGATACATGCCCCATAGCCCAGAGCGCAATGACATCAGTTTGGTTTTGTTAAAGCCTGCTGTCGCGCGACGCAGCTGATCAAGGGTTGCGACCAACAACCAACAACCCAACCACCAGACAAGAATCGTTGATAGAGAGAAGTCAATTAGTGCGCCCGCGCCCAACGCGATCAGCAAACTGAGCGCAATTGGAACCAGCAGTTTGGACCCTAACTCGGACGATGAGCCGCCCCAATTGGCGTAAACTCCGATAGGAACCAGCACACTCATTAACGTAAACATGGGTATCGCAATCGCATTAAAATACTGCGCACCTACCGAAATTTTTCCCCAATTGAGCGCATCAGCAATTAACGGCCAAAGTGTACCAATCAAGACCGTTACGGTTATCACCACCAGAAATACGTTATTCAATAACAAAAAGAATTCGCGACCCGTGAGGCCAAATGGCTTTGCCTTTAGGTTCTTAGGAAGTTTCAGTGCGTAAAGCAACAAACCACCACCCACGGCAATGAATAGAATCCATAGAATGAACATGCCCCGCTCAGGATCCGATGCAAAGGCATGTACTGACGTGATCACGCCAGAACGAACGAGAAACGCACCCAAAAGACTCAGCGAAAAAGCGCTGATACTAAGTAGTAATGTCCAGCTTAAAAACGCGCCACGCTGCTCGCTGACCGACAGTGAATGAACTAACGCCACCCCCACTAACCACGGCATAAGCGATGCATTTTCGACGGGATCCCAGAACCACCAACCGCCCCAGCCCAGCTCGGCATACGCCCACCAACTGCCAATAACAATGCCGAGGGTAAGAAAGCCCATGGCAATCGCAGTCCAAGGTCGCGCCCAACGTGCCCATTCGCGATCTAGTCGGTTGCTGAGCAATGCCGCAATAGCGAAGCCATAGCTAATCGCAAAACCCACGTACCCGATGTAAAGAAGCGGCGGATGGATGATCATGCCGAAGTCTTGTAACAACGGATTGAGGTCACTGCCTTCACCAGGAGCGAAGGGAAGCAGTCGCTCAAATGGCGACGAAGTAAACAGAATGAACGCACAGAAACCCAGCGAGACTAATCCCAAAACACTGAGAACACGTGCCCGAAGAACCGTGTCGACACGCTTTGAAAACAGGGAGAACGCGATAATCCAAATACTCAGAATCCAGAGCTGAAACAGCACCGAACCTTCGTGAGACCCCCATACTGCCGTGATTTTGTAATACCAAGGCAGCAACGAATTCGAATGATTCGCCACGTAGGCAACCGAAAAATCATCATTTAGAAATGCAATTGCTAACGCGATAACGGAGCCACTGAGCGCGATAAACAACACGCGCGCCAGCGGACGGTCAACCGTCATCAGCAGGCTGCTGTCGCGATAAGAGCCCACCATCGGAACTACCGCTAGCAATAATGATGCAGCGAACGCAATCCAGAGCGCAAATAAGCCGAATTCAGCAACCATGTCTAGTATTCACCCTCGGATTTCATCGCATCCGCGACCTCTGGCGGCATGTAGTTCTCGTCATGCTTCGCCAGCACTTGCGTCGCATTGAGTTGGTTACCATCAAAGGTACCCGTCGCCACTGCCGCCTCGTCCTCTGCGAACAAGTCTGGCAAAATACCCGCGTACGATACCGTGACAATCGCATCGCCATCCGTTAAGTCGAAAGTTACAGCGAGTGACTCCTGGCTGCGAACCACCGATCCAGCGACAACCATCCCACCTACTCGAATCGTCTCGTTATTGCTAGGTGCAGACGCGGCGATATCTCGAGGTGAGTAGAACAAGTTTAAATTGTCTTCCATTGCCTTAAGTATCAAGAAGGCAGCAAGCGATACGCCGACGACCATCAATACCACGAGCGTTAACCGTTGCTTTCTTTTTGGGTGCATCTAATACTCCTAACGATTCAATTCACGACGAATTCGATTACGAATCTTTCGCTCAACTTCTTTTCGGGCACGACGCTGTGCCGCGAGATAAATAACGAAGGACACGAACGTGACACCGTACGCAGCCCACACATAAGGGCCGTGACCGCCCATATTGATAAATTCGGCAAACGAGTCAAAGTACATAATCGAGTTCCTATAGTATCTCTTTTACCCACGCTTTCGATTTGTCTTGCTCGACCACGCGCGTACGAATTGAACGCAATAATAAGAAAAAGTAAAACGCGTACATGCCGAGAATACACAACAAAAGCGGATACCACATTGAGGCATCCATCGATGGCGCAGAGGTTAATTTAATCGTTGCCGGTTGGTGTAACGAGTTCCACCAGTCAACGGACTTGTAGATAATCGGGATATTAACCGTGCCGACTAAAGCCAAGATTGCGCCCGCCTTATCACCGCTGTCCTTGCGAACAAATGCGTCCGTCAGAACGATCACACCGAGGTACAGGAAAAATAGGATAAGCATCGACGTAATACGCGCATCCCAAACCCAGTAAGTACCCCAGGTTGGCTTGCCCCAAACTGCTCCGGTAAAGAGCGAGATAAATGTGAGTAGCGCACCGAGTGGAGCGGCTGCACGCATGGCGATAAAGCTCAGTTTCATGCGCCATATCAGACCAATTGCTCCGGCGATTGCCATAATGTAGTAACCCGCTAAAGCCAAAAACGCGGCCGGAACATGCAAAAAGATGATGCGATAGCTATTACCCTGCTTTACGTCTTCTGGGGCAAACGCGAGCCCCCAGACCAAGCCTGTACCCAGAAGCACGACCGACAAGACCGCGAGCCAGGGCGTCCAGACAGAGGATTTTTGATAATACCACTTAGGCGAACCCCAACGATGAAACCATTCCCAACGATTACTAGCCATTCTCTACACTCATTTTAATACTCGCGGCAATTGCCGGAGGGCAAATACTCAATGCTAAAACTGTAATACCAACCAAAGCAGTCAGCGGCGGAGAAACATTCGCTCCGGTAATCGCCGCGTTAACCGCTCCTGAGCCAAAGATCAAAAACGGCACAAACATAGGGAGCACAATCAGCGTCATGACCACACTACCCTTTTTCAATGAAACCGTGAGCGCTGATCCAATGGCGCCAATGGATGCCATACCCATGGTACCCACTAACAACGTTAACGACAGTACCCCAAACCCAGAAGACTCCATCGCGAGCATGAGACCTAGAACTGGCGCCATAATAGCGATCGGGACACCAAAGCATACCCAGTATACGAGCGTGCGACTTATTGCGATGACCGCGAGTGGCACCTCATGCTGAACAAGCTGCTCTAACGCGCCGCTACTGAAATCATCACGATACAATGTATCGAGTGAAAATTGCATGCAAAATAGCGCGACAACCCAAACTAAGCCAAATGAAATGGGACGCAAGAGCGCGGATTCGGGAGAAACGCCGAGTGGGAACATGGCGATCGCAATTAAAAAGAAAATTAAAGGCGTCGTTAGCTCCGACGCGTTACGAAAGTAGAGTTTTAAATCACGTAAAAAATAATGCCAGATGGTCATTGTGAGACCTCGAGCATAACGGTTTTATTCGGAGTCAACACCGCATCGGCATGATGGGTTGAATACAATACAATACACCCTTGTTCTGCGATGTTTTTGAGCTGCGCGGCAATTAAAGCGACGCCATCAACATCGAGTGCCGTGAATGGTTCGTCGAGTAGAAGAATGTCAAACTGCATACAGAACAACGTGGCTAGTAAAAGTCTTCGCCTCTGCCCCGCGGACAATTCATCGGGGAATGCCTGTTCGTATCCGATTAAACCTACTCGTTCGAGCGCAGAATCGATTGAAGTGCGAGTGAGAGAGTACTGTGTTAAGAACTGAAGATTTTCAATACAAGTCAGTTCGTCGCGAATGCCAGCGCGATGTCCTAAATAATGTATGCGACTTGCTTCATCGCTTAACATCACCTTGCCATTGTAACCACGGAACAAGCCACCCACCGAACGTAACAATGTGGTTTTTCCTGCGCCATTAGGGCCCATCACACGGCAAATTTCGCCCTTGCGCAGCGTTAAATCAACAGGTTTGAACAATTGGATGTCATCGTAGAAACATGACAGATTGTTGAGTTGAAGCTTGATGGCCATACGTCGCACTTATCGTTTCAAGTGCGACTAGTATATTGGAGCGACTTCGAGAATTGAACTATTAATGCCTTAATCGGCGCACTATTTATTACCTTCGCGTCTAAATCGCATTAAGCTCGCGTCGATCCTTAGATTTGGTCTCGCAAATACCATTAAACGACGCACAAGATCGAGCTCGGCTTGGCTAATGCTACAAACATTTAAGATCGTACGGTCATCGCAATTAGCCTCTAGCATAGAGATTGCTCGCGTATATGGACGATCAATGTTGTTTTCTGCCATCTGTGTACCTCCTTGAAACTAATGACTCTTCAGATGTCTTAATTTCAAGTATAGGCAATGCGAACAATTTCACACTCCGATTGCAAAAAAAAAGTCCCACTTTAGGTGGGACTTTTACTTACATATCGTCGAAGCAGTAATCTGAAGTGTATTTTTCGAGTCTCATTCGCTCGAGTTTGTCTTCAATCATGCGGCGAATATTGCGCTCACGCTCGGTTTTTTTGCGTCGGCCGCGCTTTTTCGGTTGTTTGATGTCGGTTAGCTGATTATTTAATGCGGTGGTAGTAGCCATCGTTAGCATCCCCTTACCCTTCGACTTATTGTTTTTATGTTAGAAACAAGCATCTCGTATGCCTTGTGTGTAATGTACTCAAAACCATCATATAAGGTCAAGTACTTATTCACACACGAAGTAGCACTCACGCAAAGAGATTTGCCACGCACATGACAATCATGAGACGCTTTAATCTATTCATTTGCCCTGTAAAGTCACAGCATGCGACCTGTTTATTACCTGTTCATTACGCAATTATGTAATTTTTCCGTTGTCACACTCATGGTGATCAGCTCCTCGCTCATCGGCTACGAAATCGCACCTGACAATTCTCTCGCGACGCTACCCCTCACCGTTCAGGTGATCGCGTATGCGGCCTCAATTATTCCAGTAACACACATGATGAACCGCTATGGGCGACGGCTTGTGATCCTGACATCACTTGGTCTCGGTGTACTCAGTCTAATCTCGCTAGGATTTGCCGCATTTAACACAAACTTTTGGCTCTTTACTGCGGCGAGTGGACTCCTGGGGATTGCATTAGCTCATACGCCACAGTTTCGCTTTGTAGCGATCGAGGGCGTCCGCGACGATAAAGCGTCACAGGCACTCACAATGATCATGCTCGCGGGTGTTGGTGCTGCATTTCTCGGGCCGGAAGTGGCCGTCTCTGCACAGCGTCTCAGTGAGGGTCAATGGTACGGTCCATTCATCGGTGCCGCGTTTTTGCTCATCATTAGCTTCGTGTTGATTGCGACCTGCCTCCCGCGCACGCACGCGAATCACGAAGCGCCGTTAGCACGAAAACCTAGTAAGCTCACGTGGTCAAAATCGCTAACCATTGTATTAACCGCGGGCGCGCTCGGTGGCGGAATTATGACCTTCATTATGACCGCGACCCCCATTACTATGCATCACGACTTGGGCTTTAGTTTGTCGGATACAAAGTGGGTCATCCAATCGCACATTGTTGCAATGTTCGCACCGAGTCTATTAACGACGTTCATTTTGAGGACACTCAATATAAGGCAGATGATGCTACTTGGCGTAATGGCGTTGGCAGGCTGTATCGCAATAGCACTCAACCACAATCATTTTCAGAGTTTCTGGATCGCGTTGGTACTACTCGGTATTGGCTGGAACTTTCTGTTCGTGGGCTCGACGCTCTTATTGCCAAAGGTCGCCCTTAGTCACGAGCAACTTCGCGCGCAAGGTTTGTTGGACGGCTCTGCCGCCTCACTTCAGGCGGCGGGAACCATCGGTGCCGGTGCGCTGTTAAGTATCATTGGCTGGGAAGGGATACTATGGACTTGCGCCGGTATGACGCTGTTCTTGTTTGGCGCGATAAAGGCCTTTAGAATAAGCCCTTCGCATTGAATACGTTTCGAGAGTACTCGAACTCCCCTACTTTGCGTTGCTTCAAGTTCGCTACAATCGATTTTTCCGCCCTTAGCTCAGATGGATAGAGCGATCCCCTCCTAAGGGATAGGCCGCAGGTTCGACTCCTGCAGGGCGGGCCATCTAATCTTTACGATTTAACAGTTCCTGTTCTCGTGCTGCAATCCATTGAGCGAGGGTAATATACAGTTCTTCAGCGTCGATTGGCTTTGTGAGATAGTCATTCATTCCTGCGTCCAAGCACTTCTCTCGGTCACCGGCTTGCGCATTGGCCGTCATGGCGATAATCGGGATTGAAGATTTCATCGGATTGTTAAGCGCTCGAATTCTCCGAGTTGCTTCATAACCATC
>JABXIR010000240.1 GCA_013372965.1 Gammaproteobacteria bacterium | reverse complement strand
AGCGTGATGATGAAAACTGGTTGTGCCACACAATGTACAATCCAGAGACCAAAACAATCGGTAAGCGTTCAGTCAATTTCAGCCCTAAGACGGTTGAAACTTTCGAGCCGAAAGCGCGTACTTACTAAGCGGAGAAACGAATTATGTTGAAAGTAAGTGTATATCGTTACAACCCAGAGGTAGACGAAGCGCCTTATATGCAGGATTATGAGGTCGACTTGAAGGGTAAAGACGTCATGGTTCTCGATGTGCTGAATATGCTCAAGGAGCAAGACGAATCGATTACTTATCGTCGTTCATGTCGCGAAGGTGTTTGCGGCTCGGACGGTATGAACATGGGTGGCAAAAATGGCTTGGCATGTATCACAACCGTGAGTGAAGCATCGCGTAACGGCAAGCTAGTTATCCGCCCGTTACCTGGTCTGCCAGTCATTCGTGATTTGATTATCGATATGAGTCAGTTCTACGCACAGTACGAGAAAGTGACTCCGTACTTGCAGAACAGCACGCCCGCACCTGCGATCGAGCGTTTACAGTCGCCCGAAGACCGCGAAAAGCTCGATGGCCTATACGAATGTATCCTGTGCGCATGTTGTTCAACGAGCTGCCCGTCTTTCTGGTGGAATCCAGACAAGTTTATCGGGCCTGCAGGTTTGCTTCAGGCTTACCGTTTCTTGGCGGATAGTCGTGATAACGCGACCGAAGAGCGTCTCGCTCAGCTCGATGATCCGTTCAGTGTATTCCGCTGTCACGGGATTCAAAACTGTGTGAATGTGTGCCCGAAAGGGTTGAATCCGACTCGAGCAATCGGGCACATCCGTTCGATGCTTTTGAAGCGCGCGGTGTAAAAATATTTAGAAGGGCCATTGAAAGGCCCTCTTTTTTGTACGCGAGAGGCAGGAAATCTGCTCGTTTTAGTCTTAACTTGTAAGTTAAGAGAAACAAACTCTCGTTACAGTATTTCAAGGATCCATGAGAGGCGGTTTGCATTAGCATCCGCCTTTTCACGGATTCGATCGTGGTAAACGACGCGATGGCGTCATAAATTGGTGGACTTGCAATGCAAGAGAACTCAATGGCTGCAAAGTTGCTAACCTCACACGTGTCAGGTGGCAATGCGGCGTACGTTGAACAACTTTATGAAACCTATCTTCACGATCCTAATCAGGTTCCAGAAGATTGGCGTGGATACTTCGAGAAGCTTCCACGTGTAGAAGGAGTGGTTACTCCAGACGTCCCTCACTCTGATGTGATTCATCAGTTTGAACTGCTCGGTAAAAACCTAGCCCGCCCGGTCGTAGTTCGCGGTGAAGGTTCAGCTGACATCGAATACGAGCGCAAGCAAGTTGCGGTCATGGAGCTCATTGCAGCGTATCGATCGCGCGGTCATCAAGCGGCAAAGCTCGACCCATTGGGCATCGCTCATGTCGATTCGGCCCCGTCCCTCGACCTGCATTATCACAAGCTGTCTAAAGCCGATCTTGATACCAAATTCCAAACAGGCTCAACGTTCTTCGACTTGCCGGCAGAGGTTTCTCTCCGTGAGATCGTCGACGCCCTAAACGAGACCTATTGTGGATCGGTGGGTGTCGAGACCATGCACATTACCGACCTTGAAGAAAAACGCTGGCTGCAACAACGTACAGAAAGCGTTCGTGCGAAGCCTAAGTTTTCAGCCGATGTGAAAAAGCACTTACTCGAGCGTCTTACCGCGGCAGAAGGTTTAGAGAAACATCTAGATTCCAAATATCCTGGTACCAAGCGATTTGGCCTTGAGGGTGGCGAATCAATGATTCCGATGTTGGATGAACTAATCCAGCGCGCTGGATCGCACGGCGCTAAGGAAATCGTCATTGGTATGGCACACCGAGGTCGTTTAAATACCTTGGTCAATATTTTGGGTAAAAACCCAGCCGACCTGTTCGACGAATTCGAGGGCAAAACCCTCGTCGATACATCGGGTGACGTAAAGTACCACCAAGGCTTCTCGTCGAACGTGATGACGCCAGGCGGCGAAGTTCACTTAGCGATGGCATTTAACCCGTCGCACCTTGAAATTGTCTCGCCTGTGGTCGAAGGCTCAGTTCGAGCTCGCCAAGACCGACGTGACGATGAAGTGCGCAATACGGTCGTTCCAGTCGTTATTCATGGTGACGCGGCGTTTGCCGGTCAGGGTGTCGTCATGGAGACATTTCAAATGTCTCAAACACGTGCTTACGGCACCGGTGGTACGATACATATTGTATTAAACAACCAGGTTGGCTTTACCACGAACAAACAAGAGGACGCTCGTTCAACGCTGTACTGTACTGATGTTGCTAAAATGATTGAAGCACCCATCTTGCACGTCAATGGTGATGACCCAGAAGCAGTATTGTTCGTTACCCAGTTAGCGACTGACTATCGCAACGAGTTTAAGAAAGACGTGGTCATCGACTTGGTCTGCTACCGTCGTCGTGGTCACAACGAAACTGACGAGCCGTCAGCGACTCAACCTCTCATGTACAAGAAGATCAAGACGCAGAAGAGCACGTTCAATCTGTATGCTTCTAAACTCGAGAGTGAAGGCGTTGTTGAGAAGGGCTTCCCGAAAGCCATGATGAATGATTATCGTGCGAAGCTCGACAGTGGTGAACATGTGGCTAATGCACTGGTGTCAGAACCCGATACTTCGTTATTTGTCGATTGGTCTTCTTATCTAGGACACGACTGGACGGCAGAGGGCGATACCTCAATGCCAATGAAGCGCCTAAAAGAACTGGGCCAAAAGGTGTGCGAAGTACCAGATGGCGTGGTTTTGCAGCGTCAAGTCGCGAAGATTTACGATGACCGTCGTAAGATGGCCGCGGGCGCTCTACCGATTAACTGGGGTATGGCGGAAGTTCTGGCTTATGCGTCAGTGCTAGACCACGGTGCAAGCGTTCGATTGACCGGTCAGGATGTTGGCCGAGGCACGTTCTCTCACCGTCACGCTGTGGTTCATTCGCAGTCAGATGCCGAATGTTATGTTCCGCTGAAGCATATCTCCGAGGACCAGCCGCGTTTCACGATTCATGATTCGTTGCTGTCGGAAGAAGCCGTTCTTGCATTCGAGTATGGTTATGCAACTACTCGACCAAACGCGCTAATTGTTTGGGAGGCTCAGTTTGGTGACTTCGCCAATGGTGCGCAGGTCGTGATCGACCAGTTTATTACCTCCGGTGAGCACAAGTGGGGTCGCCTTTGCGGTCTGACCATGTTGTTGCCGCACGGTTATGAAGGTCAGGGCCCAGAGCATTCATCTGCTCGTCTTGAGCGATTCTTACAATTGTGTGCTGAGCACAATATCCAAGTATGTATTCCTACGACCCCTGCACAGGTGTATCACATGCTACGCCGACAGGTGATTCGTAAAATGCGCCGTCCGTTGGTAGTCATGAGTCCTAAGTGGATCTTGCGTCATCCTTTGGCGACATCGACGCTTGAAGATCTAGCAGAAGGAGGCTTCCAGAGCGTCCTTCAGGACCCTTCAGTCGACCCAACTAAGGTGAAGCGCGTAGTGCTTTGTTCGGGTAAGGTTTATTACCATCTAGTAGAAGCACGTGAGGAAGCGGGCAAAGAAGATGTTGCGTTTGTTCGTATCGAGCAACTCTACCCATTCCCACACGAAGACCTGAAAGAGGTGTTGGCGCCATACACTAACCTCAAAGATGTGGTTTGGTGTCAAGAAGAGCCGATGAACCAAGGGGCTTGGTATTCAAGTCAGCATCATTTGCATCGCGCGGTTCGCGAACATGATGAATCGCTGCAGTTAAGCTACGTTGGACGCGAGGCATCTGCAGCTCCTGCGGCTGGCTCAATGAGCTTACACTTGGAAGAACAACGACGTTTCTTAGCTGAAGCGTTAGATGTATAATTTGTGAACAAATGCGGGGGTCACCCCCGCAGCAAAAGGGCGAGCATAAAAAATGGCTATTGAAATCAAGGCACCGACGTTCCCAGAATCCGTTCAAGACGGCACTATCGCAGCTTGGATTAAGCAACCGGGTGAAGCGGTTGAACGTGATGAACTCATCGTTGAAATTGAAACAGACAAAGTGGTACTTGAAGTTGTTTCTCCAGTAGACGGCGTACTTGAAAAAACTCTCAAAGGCGAAGGCGATACCATTCAAAGTAATGAAGTCATTGCGTTTATCGCTGAAGGCGCAGCGGCGAGTGCTGCTCCGGCGGCAGCTTCAGAAGAAGCGGCACCCATCGCATCAAGCTCAGACGCAGAGAGCGTACTTTCTCCTGCGGCGCGTAAGTTGGCTGCAGAGAAAGGCATCGATCCTGCGTCCATCACAGGTACAGGCAAAGGCGGTTTAGTGACCAAAGAAGACGTAGCTAACCATTCAGCGTCTCCCGCTCCAGTAGCAGCGCCAGCTCCAAAGGCTGCGTCGAAAGAAATTGAAATGCCAGCGGGCGAGCGCACTGAAAAACGTGTCCCAATGACACGTATGCGTGCTCGTATTGCAGAGCGTCTCCTAGACGCGTCTCAGTCAACTGCCATGCTTACAACGTTCAATGAAGTGAACATGCAGCCGGTGATGGATCTTCGTAACAAGTACAAAGATCAGTTTGAGAAAGTGAATGGCGGTACTCGTCTTGGCTTTATGAGCTTCTTTGTGAAGGCAGCCACTGAAGCGCTTCGTAAGTATCCAGCAGTTAACGCTTCAATCGACGGCAACGATATCGTGTACCACGGTTTCCAAGATGTCGGTGTCGCCGTTTCTACTGAAAAAGGTTTGGTTGTCCCAGTACTTCGCAACACCGAAAATATGTCCATGGCTCAAATCGAAAATACCATTCGTGATTTTGGTCTTCGTGGTCGCGACGGCAAGCTCGGTATGGATGAAATGACCGGCGGTACCTTCACTATTACGAATGGCGGCGTGTTTGGCTCGTTACTTTCGACGCCGATTCTTAACCCGCCTCAAGCGGCCATCTTAGGGATGCACAAAATCCAAGAGCGCCCAATGGCGGAGAACGGTCAAGTTGTGGTTCGTCCTATGATGTACTTGGCATTGAGCTATGACCACCGTCTAATCGACGGTAAAGAGGCTGTGAGCTTCCTAGTAACGATCAAAGACTTACTTGAAGATCCGGCTCGTATCCTCCTTGGCGTGTAACAGAATTTTTTAAGGTTTAGGTATCAGAATGTCTAAAAAGTTTGATGTAGTAGTCATTGGTGCAGGTCCCGCGGGTTATGTCGCGGCGATTCGCGCTGCTCAGCTTGGTCTAAAAACCGCTTGTATCGACAAAATGGTCGACAAGTCAGGTAAGCCTACCCTAGGTGGAACGTGCTTGAACGTAGGTTGTATTCCGTCGAAAGCGTTACTCGACTCGTCTTGGAAGTATCACGAAGCAAAAGACGCATTCGATATCCACGGCATTAGTACTGGCGATGTCTCGATGAACGTTGACACCATGATTGGTCGTAAGGATCAAATCGTGAAAAACCTGACGGGTGGTGTAGGCGCATTGTTCAAGGCCAATGGGGTTGAGAGCCTCAAGGGTAAAGGTAAATTGTTAGCAAACAAGCAGGTGGAATTTACACCGCTTGAGGGTGAGGTGGAAACCATTGACGCCGAGCACGTGCTCCTTTGTACGGGTTCAAGCCCAATCAACATTCCTGTCGCGCCAATCGACAACGATGTAATCGTTGATTCAACCGGCGCACTTGAGTTCACCGAAGTCCCTAAGCGCTTAGGTGTCATCGGTGCGGGTGTTATTGGTCTCGAGTTGGGTTCCGTATGGGCTCGCTTAGGTTCGGAAGTCGTGTGCCTAGAGGCACAGGAAAACTTCTTGTTTATGATGGACCAGCAAATTGCCAAAGAAGCCAAGAAGACTTTCACTTCACAAGGTATTGATATCCGTCTGGGTGCGCGCGTTACTGGCTCTAAGCTCAATGGTAAAGAAGTCGAAGTCACCTACGAAAATACGAAAGGTGAAAGTGAAAACATCGTGTTTGACAAACTCATCGTTTGTGTCGGTCGTCGTCCCTACACGGATGGTCTGCTTTCAGAAGACAGCGGTGTACAGTTAGATGAACGTGGCTTCATCTACGTGAACGAGCACTGCGAAACAGGTGTTCCAGGTGTCTATGCATGTGGCGACGTTGTTCGTGGTCCGATGCTTGCGCACAAAGGCTCTGAAGAGGGCGTTATGGTCGCTGAGCGCATCGCTGGTCAAAAGCCTGAGATTAACTACGATATTATTCCAAGTGTTATCTACACACACCCAGAGATCGCCGCGGTTGGTCAAACTGAAGAGCAAGTGAAATCAAGCGGCATCGACTATAATGTCGGCTTGTTCCCATTCGCGGCTTCTGGTCGTGCGATGGCAGCAAATGAGGCTAAAGGCACGGTTAAGATGATCGCAGACGCGAAGACTGATCGTATTTTGGGTTGTCACATTATCGGCCCATCTGCAGCAGACCTGACTCAGCAAATTGCGATTGCAATGGAGTTTGGGGCGACGGCAGAAGACATCGGTATGATCGTTGCGTCTCACCCAACATTGTCTGAGACGATCAAAGAAGCGGCCTTGGCTGTAAACGGACACGCGATTCACGTAGCGAACCGCAAACGCCGTAAGTAATTTGAATTTTTAATGGGGCGCAAAGTTCGAAGCATTCCCCAGAGTTGGCTTTGAACTTTAGCGCTTTTTCTACATTCCCGAATGGGAAAAAATAGGTGGTAATAAAATGAACTTGCACGAGTATCAGGGTAAGCAACTGTTCCGTCAGTATGGCCTACCAGTGTCCGATGGCATTGCCTGCGACACACCTGAAGAAGCTGTTGAAGCAGCGAAAAAAATCGGCGGTGACATGTGGGTTGTTAAAGCTCAGGTTCACGCTGGCGGCCGTGGTAAGGCTGGCGGTGTTAAGTTGTTGAACAACTTCGACGACATTCACGCATTCGCTGCAAACTGGTTGGGTAAGAATCTCGTTACTTACCAAACTGACGAAAACGGCCAGCCAGTTTCAAAGATCTTAGTTGAGACCTGTACCGATATCGCTAAAGAACTTTACCTCGGTGCGGTTGTAGACCGTTCGACTCGTCGTATCATTTTCATGGCGTCTACCGAAGGCGGTGTTGAAATTGAAAAAGTTGCAGAAGAAACTCCAGAGAAAATTCTTCAAGCAATTATCGATCCGGTGACTGGTGCTCAGCCTTACCAAGCACGTGAGCTCGCGTTCCAGCTTGGCCTTGAAGGTGTTCAGATCAAACAGTTCACTCACATTTTCCTCGGTCTAGCGAAGATGTTCGAAGAGAAAGATCTTGCGCTTCTAGAGATCAACCCATTGGTGATCACTGACGAAGGCAACCTTCACTGTCTAGACGCGAAAGTCGCCATTGATGGTAACGCAGTTTACCGTCATAAAGACCTTCAGGAAATGCACGATCCTTCGCAGGAAGATGAGCGTGAAGCACACGCAGCGAAGTTCGAGCTTAACTACGTAGCGCTTGATGGCAACATCGGCTGTATGGT
>JABXIR010000193.1 GCA_013372965.1 Gammaproteobacteria bacterium | reverse complement strand
GGTGATGGTTTTTGGCTGGATGACTTCGATCGCGATCAGCGACGTATGGACAGAGTCAGCGCGAGTATACGTTCGCTTCCCACCGATACTTACATTGATCACTACGTTCAAAGGCGTCGTTTCGCAGCAAGTTGGTGGATTACTCGACAGCGGGCGTCACAAACAGGCGACAATGCCCCGGAACAGACGCTGATCGCAGAGCGAGATGTGCCTTCCGGTGCGTTCGTGAATCGCGTGGAATGTAACGAGAACATCGATCGTTGTGTTGCTATCGTGTCGATGGGTGGGCAGGATGCCTCAAGCGTTTGGCTGAAACAATACAATGAATGGTATCAGGCGGATTTTTGGCCATCGAAGAGTACCGGTGTGATCGACGCCAACGGCAATATCTGGTTCACCGCGGCGGACAGTGAAACGGATCAAACTCAAAGCGGTTACCCTCGCTCGTTCTATCAGATTGATGTGACAGGTCATACCGAGCGTCTTTTCCATACCTCAGCGAACCATATCGGCATTCAAGTTTTCGAACTTAACGGGCAAATTGTTCTGCAAGAATGGCTGACCTATAGCCACACACGCTATTGGTTCGTTCACGATCAGCAGCTTCATGCGTTGCCGATTCAGTCGAGTGCGGTACTGCGAGGTTTCGATGGGAGCCGCTGGTACGCGACGCTCCGCGATACTTGGCGTGATCACTCCGCAGAAACGCTGGTGAGTTTTCGTATGGACGGATCCATCGCCTCGGATGTGAAGGCGGTATTCGTGCCAAATGATTCACAGACCATTGACACCGTTCGAGTAACGAACGATCGCGTCTGGCTAAGTGTTTTAGAGGATGTGTCATCGAGGCTTTTTGTCATCGATGCGACGGGTGATCGACAGGAGCTGTTTGCGTCACCGGATATTCGCTACATTACGCTGGAGTATGCCGACGAAGATGGCGCAATAGTGCGTACAGAAAGCCCAGTGAATCCACCCGTTCAGTATCGTATTCAAGCGCGTGGTGATCAGTACCAACACACCGAAGTAGCGAGAGCCTTAAGTGGCTTTGATAGCGACGGAATGGTCTCTGAGCAGTATTTCGCAACCTCGCATGATGGTACTTTAATTCCTTATTTTATTGTGCGTGATGAAGCACAACAGACCCCTCAACCGACCGTGATGTGGTTGTACGGCGGCTTCTCGATGAATCAAGTCCCGAAGTACCTAGGGCCTGCAGGGGGACTGTGGGTTGCCGAAGGGGGTTCCTACGTTGTTGCAAATGTTCGTGGTGGAGCAGAATACGGCGCTGAATGGCATCGCAGTGCACTGCGTCGGAACAAGCGCCTTACCATCGAGGATACGATCGCGGTGGCCGATGACTTGGTGCAACGAGGGCTTACGTCACCCTCTATGCTGGGGCTTCACGGTGCATCGAACGGCGGTTTGATGGCACTAGCCACCGCTGCAATCGCTCCTGAGAAATTTGCTGCTGTGGCGGCGGCAGCGCCACTGACTGACATGCTGAATTTTCCTGAACTGGGCGTAGGAGCAACGTGGATCGAAGAGTACGGCGACCCGAAAAACCCACAGGATTCTGCGGTTTTGAGGTCGTATTCTCCGTTGCATAATGTGACAGCGGCGTCTCCGGCACCCGCCTATTTTATTTCAGTCGCTGCGAACGATGATCGCGTGGGCCCCGAGCATGCGAGGCGGTTCGCCGAGCGGCTCGATTGCCTTGGTTTGAACTTTTATTATTGGGAAGTAACCCAGGGCGGGCATTCCGGGGTCTCAAACTACGACGACTACGAAGCGCGCCAAGTCATGACCTATCAGTTTTTTCAACGATGGTTAAAGGAGGAATAATGCCAAAATGCGATTGGTGCAAGGGCAGCGATATATACGAGCGCTACCACGACGAAGAGTGGGGTGTTCCACTTCTCGACGAGCACAAGACCTTCGAATTTCTCATACTCGAGGGAGTCCAGGCTGGATTAAGCTGGTTAACTGTATTGAAACGACGAGAAGATTATCGCTTGGTTTACGAGCAATTCAACGCTGAAAAGATGGCGCGCTGGGGGGATCATCGAATTGAGCAGCTAATGCTCGACTCGCGCATTATTCGTAATCGACTCAAAATTGAAAGTGCGCGCCGCAATGCTCAGGCGTATTTGGCGATGTTAGAAGCGGGCCAATCGCTGCAATCATTCTTCTGGGATTTCGTCGAGGGTCAACCGATTCAAAATCAGTTTCATTCAATGTCTGACGTGCCAGCGCAAACGGATCTGTCGGTGAAGATAAGTAAAGCGCTCAAAAAGCTCGGGTTTAATTTTGTCGGGCCGACCATTGTGTATGCTCACATGCAGGCGATGGGGCTCGTCAATGATCATCTCCTAGGTTGCGAGCGTCATAGTGCATGTGAGACATTAGCTAAACGAATGGGCGAGCAGTAAGGGCAATAACGTGTTTTTGAGAGGAATATTGGTACTCATTATCGCAAGTACGTTTGCGTGTCGAGGTGGTGAACTCGGGGGAATTGAGGGCTTTGATTCATCGGTGAGCTATCAAGTCTCGTCAGACGGCAGCAAACGATTTACCTACCGAGTATGGCGCGACATCAATCAACGGATTATTCGCTCCAGTCGTGGTACGTTTGACCCAGAAGCCTTTGAAGAATATATGCTGGCGGGCGCGACCGCTCAGGTCGAGAAAGACCAATTTTGTCGCAACGGTTTTTTTATCATCGATCGCTCGCCGCATCCTGCGAATGGCTTTTTAAGGGGCGAGTGTCGAGAGACAGCGACGCCCGAAGACGTCGCTCGCTGGGCGTCGAGTTAAACCTCGAAATACGGTAACTTCTTCTCGGCCAGTGTTTGACGATAAGTCGCATACTCTGGAATGCCGTTCTTGAATGGTGGGAAGTCTTCGCCTTCAATAAGCGGTGCAAGGTAAGCTCGTGCTTCGTCGGTGATACCAAAGCCGTCCTCTGTAATGTAGTTGCGCGGCATGAAACGCTCTACGTTGGCAATCTTATCGAGAGGTGCTGGGATAAAACTCCACTCACCGTTCTCGCCACGCTGAATGGCCGGCATAACCGCATTACGTCCTTCAAGTGCGTACTCAATGGCTTTAGCGCCTGCCTGGTAGGCCAGCTCCACGTCAGTTTTTGACGCAATGTGACGCGCTGATCGTTGAAGGTAATCCGCGAGCGCCCAGTGGTATTTATAACCCAGTTCCGCTTTCACCATGTTAGCCAAAATAGGAGCGACGCCACCGAGTTGCGCGTGGCCAAATGCATCTACATTAGACGATGCAGACAGAAAATCACCGTCTTCAAACTGAACCCCTTCGGATACGACGATTGAGCAGTAACCGTGGGTATCAACCGATGCTTTAACCTTCGCTAAAAACTTCTGCTTGTCGAAGCTGATTTCTGGGAACAGGATGATCTGCGGTGCATCGCCGTCTTGCTGCTGTGCCAGTCCGCCAGCGGCAGCAATCCAGCCTGCGTGACGTCCCATCACTTCCATGATGAAGACTTTCGTCGACGATTCGCACATCGATCGAATATCAAACGAGGCTTCCATGATGGAAACAGCAACGTACTTAGCGACCGAGCCAAACCCTGGACAGAAGTCAGTGATCGGAAGGTCGTTATCGACAGTTTTAGGAATACCGACGCAAATAATCGGGTAGTCCATTTTCTCGGACAGCTGAGAAATCTTATACGCGGTGTCTTGAGAGTCATTGCCCCCGTTATAGAAGAAGTAACCAATATCGTGCGCCTTAAAAACATCGATTAAGCGGCGGTATTCTTCAATATTTTCTTCAAAACTCTTCAGTTTGTAGCGACAAGATCCGAATGCTCCCGCTGGCGTGTGTCGAAGGGCTTGAATTTCTTCGTCGGAGTATACCGAGGTGTCAATAAGCTCCTCACGAAGCGCGCCGATAATTCCGTTTCGGCCAGCGTAAACCTTGCCGATTTTGTCCGGATTTTGACGTGCTGCTTGAATTAGGCCACAGGCCGTGGCATTAATGACAGCGGTAACGCCCCCAGATTGAGCGTAAAACGCATTCTTCACAGTCATTGAGTACTGTCCTTTAGGTCAAAGTGTGTGGATCGTGGCAATTTTACCGCTTCTAGAGGTTAAAAGCATGAGGCGGGCGGGTGTACCAAATTGACATGTCATAATCTCGATGAATGATGCGCACTACAAAACTTTTCAAAAGCAAAGCGACGCTATGACCACTTCAGTAAAACACTTTCATATTTTGGGTATCTGCGGCACGTTTATGGGCAGTCTAGCTCTTATTCTGCGTTCGCTAGGACACCGAGTCACTGGCTGTGATGCCAATGTTTATCCACCAATGAGTACTCAACTACAAGACGCCGGAGTACAAATCATTCAGGGGTTTGATGCGGATCAAGTCGATATTGCGCCTGACGTATTTGTTGTGGGAAACGCGATGAGTCGGGGAAAGCCAATCGTTGAGGCTATTCTCAATCAAGGGCTGAGTTATACATCGGGTCCCCAGTGCTTAGCGGAATATGTGTTGCCGCATAAATGGGTACTTGCTGTTGCGGGTACGCATGGCAAAACCACAACGGCCACTATGCTGACCAAGATTCTCGATGATGCGGGGTATAACCCGGGCTATTTAATCGGTGGCGTGCCACTGGGCTTTGAGTTTTCTGGGAGGGCAACGGACTCTGCGTTTTTCGTGATTGAAGCGGACGAGTATGATTCGGCGTTCTTCGATAAGCGCAGTAAGTTCGTTCATTACCACCCCAAGACGCTGATCGTTAACAACCTCGAGTTTGATCATGCAGATATCTTCGACGACTTGCGAGCGATTCAAAATCAATTCCATCACGTCATACGGCTGGTACCGGAAATTGGCGCTGTGATTACTCCGGTCGACGATCCAGCAATCGATGAGGTGTTAGCGAGGGGGCTTTGGTCATCGCGCCTCACGATCGGTGCCAAGGGTAATTTTGATGCGCGTTTGGAGGAGCCTTCTGGTAGCCGCTTTGAGGTGTCTCACCACGGTTCGCCAGTGGGTATGATCGATTGGTCTCTGACTGGATTGCATAACGTACACAATGCGTTAGCCGCCATTGCAGCAGCCTACCATGCAGGTGTCGCACCCAAGCATGCCTGTGACTCATTATCGTGTTTCGACGGTGTAAAGCGCCGTATGGAAGTGATCTACGATGAAGGTGGTGTCGTAGTCTACGACGACTTTGCACACCATCCAACGGCGATTGAAACCACACTGCAAGGCGTGCGCCGAAAGGTCGGCGGTGAGAAGATCGTTGCGGTGCTCGAACCTCGTTCAAATACGATGGTCGCGGGGTTCCACAATGATCGATTGGCCGCGTCCGTCGTAGATGCTGATGTCGCGTTGTGGCTCGATCCAGAGCACAAAATTGGCTTGTCGTCGTCATTGGGCGCAGATGCTCAAGTATTTGGTGATCTCAACTCGCTATTTGATGCGGTTTGCCACGAAATCGACGAACGCGTACATATCGTTATAATGAGCAACGGAGGCTTTGGTGGTTTGCACCAGCGCGTCGTAAGTTTTTTAAGGGAGCAGTCATGACAGCAAGGATCGCGTTAGCGATGACCGGAGGCAGCGGTGTTCAGTACGCATTAAAGTTGCTTAAAGTATTGGTCGCCGAGGGGTGCCATGTGTACTTAATGATGTCTGATGCGGCAAAAGTGGTCATCAATACCGAAACCGATCTCCAATTGCCCGAGTCATTTGAGGACACGGCTACTGCGCTTAGCGCTTATGCGATCGGCTCCGGCCGCATCGAAATGCTCGGCAAAACCGACTGGTTCTCAGCGCCCGCATCAGGGTCACACGCACCGGACGCGATGGTCGTTGTCCCAGCTTCGGGTGGAACGTTATCGGCAATAGCGATCGGTGCCTCGAATAATTTAATTGAACGCGCGGCGGACGTGATGCTAAAAGAACGTAAACCGCTTATATTAGTCCCGCGTGAAACTCCGCTGTCGAAGATCCATCTCAAAAATATGCTAGCTGCTACGGATGCGGGTGCGATTGTGATGCCTGCAAGCCCAGGATTTTATAACAACCCCCAGTCGATTGAAGATCTCGTCGATTTTATGGTAGCTCGAATTCTCGATCATTTATCTTTACCGCAGTCGCTTCAGCCCAAGTGGGGCGATCATTGTGGCGCCGCGTCATCATCAAAGGAATAATTGTGCCTGATTTATTTAAATCGTTTCTCGCCCGTAAGTGGTGGTTTCTGGCTGCATACTTAATTGTACTTGCGTTAGCGATCTTCAAAATTCCATCAGCACATCTAGATGCGTCTTCAGATTCACTGACGCTCGAAACCGATCCGGGGCTGGCGCTCTATCGTGAGATTTCGGCTAAATACCGCTCGGGTGATTTTTTTGTGGTCGCCTACGAGGCGGCGGACGGTGATGTGCTGTCAGAGCAATCGCTATCTCACCTCTCATCGTTAACACACGATTTAGCGAGTCTTGAAGGTATTGAGTCCGTTACCAGTATTTTGAATGTGCCGCTCCTCCAGTCGCCCTCGCAAGGATTGGATAGCCTGGGAGATGAGCCAAGAACGTTGGGCACGCATGACGTCGATGTTGAGTTAGCTCGAGCTGAGTTTCAAAACAGCCCCGTGTATAAAAACACCTTAGTTTCCAAAGACTCGACCACAACCGCGGTGTTGCTCTCACTTCCCGTTGATCTCGAGTACTATCGTTTGGTGGACGAACGAAATTCGTGGCTCCTTAAAAGTGAGCTGTCGGAGGAAGAACAGATTGCGAGCGAGCGAGCTCAGCGTGAGCTGATTGATTACCGTACCCAGCGTCAAGATCAAGAGGCTGCGCTACTAGCGGAACTCCGATCGACGGTGGATGCTCACAAGGATCGTGCCACACTGTTCATTGGCGGCGTGCCGATGATTGCATCCGATATGCTCAGCTTTATTCGTCAAGATCTCACTGTCTTCGGAGCGGCGAGTATCGCCTTAATGGTGCTTGCGCTGGCGTTGTTCTTCAAGTCTTGGCGCTGGGTGTTTATACCGTTGGCGATTAGCTCGAGTGTTGTGGTGATTGTGGCAGGAGCGCTGGCTTGGATGGATTGGCGCTTGTCGATCATTTCCGCCAACTTTGCGTCGCTGCTACTCATTATTTCGTTGTCGATTGGTATTCACCTGACGGTTCGCTTTCGCGAATATTGGATCGCAAAAGATCATGATTCGCTTGATCACGTGCTTTGGCAAACCTTGAAAGCGATGATAAAACCCTGTGCGTTTGCGGTACTGACTACGCTGGTTGCGTTCTTATCGTTGATCGCAAGCGGCATTCGCCCTGTGATTGACTTCGGCATGATCATGTCGGTTGGCATGGTGTTGGCTTTATTCGTCTGTTTCTTCTTGTTCCCAATTTTGGTGAGCATTATCGGTCCTGGAAACATTCAGCATCGCGACTCAAAAACGGCCCTACTGTTGGCCAGTTGGGGTAATGTGGCGCTAAACCGCCCGAAATCAGTGTATTTTGTTTCGGTCTTTGCTTTTATTGCCTTTGGTATCGGCTCGACGATGGTTAAAGTCGAAAACCGGTTCATTGATTATTTCGATGAATCGACCGAAATCTATCAAGGTATGGCTCTGATTGATCGTCAGCTTGGTGGTACCACACCACTCGAAATCGTCATTGATGCGCCCGCTGCGGTGGTTCAATCGACCGTCTCAGAAAGCGTCACAGAACAGGTCGATGACGAGTATGGCGACGGGTTTGAGGATGGGTTTGCAGATGGTTTTGATGAGGGTTTCTCAGACGGTTTTGACGACGGTTTTGACGACGGTTTTGATGACTTTTCGGACGATGCGTCGTCGACGAATCGGGAGCGAACGCCTAGCTGGTGGTTCAGTATGTCGGGTGTGCGTGAAATTCGAGAGCTTCACTCATTTATTGAGTCGCTTGACGCCTCGGGTAAGGTCGTTAGTTTAGCGACCACAGTCGACGTTGCCGAAATGCTGAGTGGCGACCCCCTTGATGACTTTACCCTCGCATTCCTTCAAACCGTGATGCCGGATGATGTGAACGAACGTCTTGTTGAGCCTTACTGGCATCGGGATACTGACCAAACACGGATCGAAGTTCGTATCGTTGACTCAACGCCGGGGCTTGTTCGACAAAACTATGTGGCAGAAATTGAGCGATTTGCCAGAGAAGAAATGCAGCTGGGTGACCGTGTTGAAGTGACGGGTATGCTGGTTCTATATAACAACATGGTTCAGAGTTTATTTGATTCTCAGATCACCACGCTAGCAACCGTCTTCTTTGGAATCTTTGTGATGTTTGTGGTGTTATTCAGGTCACTGATTCTTGCGATTGTCGCGATTATTCCGAACGCACTTGCCGCATTGTGTATTATCGGATTTATGGGGCTGGCGGATATTCCTCTTGATTTCATGACGATCACCATTGCAGCCATTGTTGTTGGCATAGGTGTCGATGACTGTATTCACTACATGGTGCGATTCTTAGAGGAGTTCAAACTAACACAGGATAAGTCAGCTGCTCTAAAGAACGCGCATTCGACCATTGGCTCGGCGATGAGCTATACGTCTTGGACGATTGTGTTGGGTTTCGCGGTATTGGCGCTATCGCTGTTCACGCCGTCTGTAGTATTTGGTCTATTGACGGCGTCGGCAATGATTCTGGCACTAGCAGGTGCGTTAATACTCATGCCACGATTGATGATGCTCGTACCAGACCGCGTGTTTGAGGCGAAATCGTAATGGAATGTCGCATTGGTTGCGGGGCCTGTTGTATTGCTCCCACAATCAATGCGCCGTTGCCTGGTATGCCTAATGGTAAACCGGCCATGATACGCTGTATTCACCTGAGCGATGAGAATCAATGTAGGATTTTCGAATCGCCAGATCGCCCTGATTTCTGTGCCCGCTTTAAGGCCGAACCGTCGATTTGTGGTGACACGATGGATGACGCGATTGAGCGCATCAAGTGGCTCGACGAAGAGACGAATAATTAGCAACCATGTTCGAAGGTAGACTGCAATGAAGAAACTCGTCGTGCTCGATGCCGACTCTCTAAAGCCGAGCGATTTAGACTTAGCCGTTTGGAATCACACAGATCTCGAAATCGAAATTCATCCATTCACGGATGCCAAGGACCTCCCTGAGCGGGTCGCTGGCGCGCATGCAATCTTGCTAAACAAAGCTGTGATTACTCGGGACATCATTGAATCGACTCCGAAGTTGGAGTTGATCGCGGTGACCGCAACCGGTACGAACAATATCGATATCGAAGCCGCCAAGGAGAATGGGGTTAGGGTGGTCAATGCCGTCAATTACGGAACACAGTCTGTGGTTCAGCACACATTGGCGTTAATGTTCTCGTTGGCGGGGAGCTTGACCAGTTACAACCACGATGTGCGTTCTGGGCAGTGGTCGAAGAGCCAGTTCTTTTGCGAGTTGTCCCACCCAATATACGAATTACCAGAATTGACCTTAGGTGTGATCGGTTATGGTGTATTAGGTCAAGAAGTCGCTCGACAGGCTCAACTGTTGGGAATGAAGGTGATGGTGGCACAGAGTCTTCGTGCTAACGACGAACAAGTCGGTCGCGTACCACTCAATCAGCTGCTCACTCAAGCCGACGTCATCACGATTCATACGCCGTTGACGGATCAAACGCGAGGCCTTATTGGTCGACGCGAGCTCGAACTGATGAAGCCCTCCGCGTTGCTTATCAACGTCGCACGGGGTGGCATAGTCGACGAGCAGGACTTGGTGGCGTTCCTAAACTGCGGCGGACTAGGCGGTTTTGCGACGGATGTAATGGCGCAAGAGCCGCCTGATCAGAATCATCCTTTATTCAGTGTGTCACACCCGAACGTGATCGTTACACCACATATGGCATGGGGATCGAGGATCGCACGTCAAAACGTTGTTAATCAAATGGCGGAAGATCTACACAACTGGCTTGAAAACAGACCACTAGAACGAGAGGTACGTTGAACATGAGCGGTATTAAAGATTATATGCAGACCCTAGGAGAGGGGGCTCGCTCCGCGTCGGCAGCGCTTCGTAAAGCGCAGTCTCACGATAAGAATTCGGTACTGTTAGGCTGGGCTGTGGCACTTGATGATGCTCGCGACCAGCTCGTCGAAGCCAATAAGCTCGATGTGCAAGCAGGCGCAGATAAAGGGCTGTCTGATGCACTTCTGGACCGCTTGCTGCTCAACGATGAACGCATTGACGGAATGATTGAAGGCCTCAAGCAGGTCGCAGCGCTCAACGATCCCGTGGGTGAGATTTCAGACCTGAGCTATCAGCCCTCGGGCATTCAAGTAGGTAAGATGCGTGTACCAATCGGTGTAGTCGGCATGATCTATGAGTCGCGCCCAAATGTCACTGTCGAAGCCGCCAGTCTGTGTTTAAAGTCGGGCAATGCCATCATCCTTCGTGGCGGAAGCGAAGCCATTCACAGTAATCGGGCGCTGGCGGAAATTCTGTCCAAAGTTTTAGCTGAGAGCGCATTGCCCTCGGCGTCAGTTCAACTAGTCGAAACGACGGATCGGGAGGCTGTGGGCTATCTTATTGCCATGCCAGAGTTTGTCGATGTCATTATACCTCGTGGCGGAAAGGGCTTGATTGAACGCATTACCGCGGATGCTAGAGTTCCTGTGATTAAGCATCTTGATGGTATCTGTCATACCTATATCGATGAGGACGCTAATCGAGAAATGGCAGTTGACGTCACGGTAAACGCTAAGACTCAGAGGTTTGGCACGTGCAACACGACTGAAACGATCTTGGTACATCGCAGTTGTGCCCAAGATGTTTTGCCTGAGCTTGTGGCTCAACTTTCGAAGCATAGAGTCGAGATTAGAGGCTGCGCGGCCGTTTGTTCACTGATCCCAACGGCAAAGCGCGCCAATGAAGAGGATTGGTCGACAGAATATTTAGCTCCGATTGTAAGTATTCGACTGGTCGAAAGCTTTGAGGCGGCGGTGAATCATATCGAAACCTACTCGTCACGTCATACTGAGGCGATCATTACAGATAACTACGCGACGGCGCGTCGCTTTCTAGCCGAGGTTGATTCCTCGAGCGTTATGGTCAACGCATCGACTCGTTTTGCAGATGGATTTGAATATGGGCTCGGCGCGGAAATTGGTATATCAACGGACAAGTTTCACGCTCGTGGGCCGGTCGGTCTCGAGGGGCTGACCTCGCAGAAATGGATTGTATTTGGTAATGGGCATAAGCGTGGCTGATAGCTCGCCACTGTTGATATTCGGCGGTACCTTTAACCCGATACATTTGGGGCACCTCTCCATGGCGAGGCAAACACTGGACTTTTTTGGTGCGAGCCGTATGCTTCTGGTCCCCTCGGCAGAGCCGCCGCATCGTGCGACGCCGAGCGTTACAGTCGACGACCGTTTAGCCATGGCGCGTTTGGCGGCCAAAGAGGATCCTCGCTTGCAGGTGGATGACCGTGAGGTGCGACGAGGGGGGCGTTCGTATACAGTCGATACGCTCGCTGATATTCGCAGTGAGTACGGTCTCGACCGCCCATTGATTTTCTGCTTAGGAAGCGATGCGTTCAACGGAATTACCACGTGGCATGAATGGAATCGCTTATTTGATTTAGCGCATATTTGTGTAATATCGCGTCCAGATCAGGTCGTTGAGCTAAATAAATGCGCCCGTGAGGTGTTTGATGCGCGAGTTGCAACCTCTGCAAGTGAACTTTTGAAGCAACCGGTAGGCGGCATT